>NZ_JBNPLJ010000025.1:0-30012 GCF_050313415.1 Collinsella sp. SGI.184
AGTGCGCAGCGGGGGTTCTTTCATGTCCGAGGACGCGCTGGGAAGTTACCCCATGCGGCCAGCGGACAACTATGTGGCCTTGGACTAGAACATGCCCAAGAAACCGTGCACAAACAGCGCGGCCAGAGCGGCACCGATAAACGGCGCGATGCCAGGAACGAGCAGGCCGTACTTCCAGTTGTTGTCAGCCTTGTTCTTGATCGGCAGCACCTGATAGGCCATGCGAGGACCAAGGTCGCGTGCCTGGTTCATGGCGAAGCCGGTGATGCCACCCATGCCCATGCCAACGGCCCAAACGATCAGGCCGACGCAGATAGCGAGCATCAGAACGTTCTCGCCGGCGCGGCTAGCGGCAGCAAGGATGGCGCTGATGAACACAAAGGTGCAGATAGCCTCACAGAAGAAGTTGCGTGCATAGTTCGTGCCCTCGGTGGTGGGGTTGGTCGAGAAGATGTTGCGCTGGGCAATGGGGTCAACAACGCCCTCGGAAGCCTTGAACTCATCGGCATACATAAACCAAGCGATTACGGCGCCCACAAAGCCGCCGAGCATATCGGCAATCATGAAGGGGATGCAGCTGCTCCACGGCACCAGACCGACGATGCACTGGGCGAGCACCATAGCCGGGTTCATGCACACGGCGCCGCCAAAGACAAACAGGCAGACCGAGATGCCAAAAGACCAGGTGGTGATGGCAAACATGTGGCCGGAGCCCTGATACTTGGTGCCCTTAAGCACGGTATCGCAGTGTACGCCCACGCCAAAGATGATCATGAGGGCCGTTGCGCCGAATTCGCAGAGGAGCTTGGTAAGCATAAAACCTTATCTTTCTTGTCGGTTACAAACGATTCGTTTAGGCCGCGCGCTAGTGCTGAGCGACGACAACGCCCAGGCCATCGGGAATGACGGCTACCTTGGCATCGGCACCCTTCATTTCAAAGGCGAGCTTGAGCGCCTCCTCGAGGGTGTTGACCGGCGTCATATGCATATCCTTGAGCATCTGGTGATCGCACAGGTCGGTGACCATGATCACAGGGTGATGCGCCAGGATGCGGGCAAAAATCTGGCTCGTCCACTGGTCGGGCAGGGTCTCGTCCTTAGGACGGTCGATGCAGGCGCGCTCAAACTCTGCCGGATCGTTGTCAGCGATGTTGTGATAGAAGCCCTCGCCACCGTGACCATCGGCGCAACCGGCGACATCGATGATCACGCCGCCCTCGGGAAGTGTGGCCTCGGCAGCGCACATGCCCTTCACGGCCTGATAGACGTTCTGATCGAGCGGATAGCCACCGTTGGTGGTGATGGCAATCTCGCACTCGACGGGCTCAACGCCGGCAAGGCTCTTCACGAACTCGCAGCCGGCCTCGTGCGCCTTGTGAATGTCGCCGGCAAAGGAGCCGATCACCTCGTGCTTGCCGTTGAGCACCACGTTGAGCACAAAGGCAAGGTGAGCCATCTCGGCAGCGGCAAACATGTCCTCGCTCACGTGGTTGTGGCACAGGTTGCCGGCGCGCGAATGGGAATCGTTCACAAACTGGCCGTTGTGGTTGTACATGATGGTCTTGTAGCTGGCGATGCCGGGCAGCACGGACTTGCGGCTGCCAGAAAAACCGGCAAAGAAGTGCGGCTCAATAAAGCCCTCGGCAAGCAGTAGATCGCAATCGGCGGCAATCTTGTTGATGATGCACTCGCCACCAGAAGGCAGGGTGCCGATCTTTTCCATCATGCTGTCGTCGGTCGCGACGTGCATGACAATTTCCTCGTTGGCAACGATCTCCTCGCCATACTTGTTGACGAGTTCCTCGTGCGTCGATGGACGATGCATACCCGTAGCAACCAGAATGCGAACGCGCGCCTCAGGCGCAGCGGAGTGGATGTGATGCAGCAGAATAGGCATCGTCACACGCGAGGGAACGGGGCGCGTATGGTCAGAGCTAATGATGACAATATCCTTCTTGCCAGCGCAAAGCTCCTCGAGCGAAGGCGATCCATAAGGGTTGGCAAGCGACTCCTCTACCAGCTCTTCCTGCGATTTTGCAGTCTTAAACTCGTTTTGGTGACCTTCCATCACACCCGCGAAGTTCTTATCCTCGAGCTCTAGATGCAATGTCTTGTGGTCAAACGGCAGTTCACATTCAAACAATGACGAGCGCCCTCTTCCTTTCAGCTGACACACTAGATAAACCGTTGGAAGGATACGCCGCTCACCGAAAAACGCCACCGTCCACCGAGTCGTTAACACAACGTTCATATTTGACCCACAACAAAACGGCCGCGATCCCAAACGGGACCGCGGCCTCCTGTCAAAGAAGCTATGGGCAGGGTGGATTACGCAGCGCCGAGGCAAACATCAATCCTGTGGCATGCGCGTGTAAGCTATCTTGCATAAATAGGTCAATATACTGCATAGAATGACGCATTGGGTTTCGAACCGCAACATGGTAGCCCCCTCCGGAGCGTGCATTTTTGCGAGTATTCAGCATCGCAAGATAAGATTTTCGTGTCAAAAGTCTTTCAAAAGGTAGATCGTCCTCATGACTCGCCCCATCTGGATAACATGCGGCGAGAAACCAGCCATATATGAGCATCGCCAAGGCCCAATTGTCTTGCAAAATCATCAACAAAGGCAGCGAGGACCGGCTATGGCCTTATGCATCGATTTTTGGCTGCTGAAAACTCCGTTTTTTGCACGTCGCCCCAGGCACCACCCTCACCCAGCGGCCTTCCGCCGAAGCTAGACATCGCAGGGCCCGCCATAAGTTTACTTTTAGGCACACTCCGCAGGACGCAAGAAGCCCTCGCCGCACTCCACGCTATGCGCGAAGCGCGCCATTCTTCTCCTCAGCTTTAATTCCAGAAGACCGAGGACGAAGGGGCCCGACGGGTTTCCCTCTGAATGCATTCCGCAGCACGAAGCCCATTCCAAACGCGCGAAGCGCGCTATTATTCCTTCAGCAAGTAATCCGCCGAAGGACGGATATCGCAGGGCCCGCCATAAGTTTACTTTTAGGCACACTCCGCAGGACGCAAGAAGCCCTCGCCGCACGAAGTGCGCAGCGAGGGCTTCTTGCATGTCCGAGGACGTGCCTAAAAGTAAACTGATGGAGGGCCCGGACGACTGCAGGGCTATCGATTACCCCGTGTTCTGCAGACCTGCCGAGACGCCGGTCACAGTCGAAAGAATCAGGCTCATGTACTCGGCCTTCTTCTCCTCGGCCATCTCGTCCTGGTTCATACGCACCTCGCGAAGGGCGCGGACCTGGGCGATGGACAGGGCGTCGACGTAGGGGTTACGCACGCGAACGGCACAGCCGAGCACGCGACGACGCTGCAGCGGCCACTCGTCACCAACGATGGCAAGGACCCACTTGCGGGTGAGTTGCATCTCGGTAAAGACCTTCTTGGACAGATCATCGCGGTCACCCAGATGCAGATACATCTTGGCAATGCGCTGATCGGTCTTAGCAATCGACATCTCGATGTTATCGATAAAGGTGCGGAAGAACGGCCACTCCTGGTAGGCAGCCTTGAGCTGGTCAAGATCGCCCAGCTGCTCGCAGGCGGTGCCCAGGCCGTACCAAGCGGCCAGGTTAATGCGTGCCTGGCTCCAGCTGAAAATCCACGGAATGGTACGCAGGTCGTCGAGCGACTTGGCACCCAAGCCGCGCTTGGCGGGACGCGAGCCAATCGGCAGCAGACCGACCTCGGTCAGCGGCGTCACAGTCGAGAACCACGGTGCAAAGTCCTCGGTGTTCAGCAGGTCCAGATAGCGCTCGTGGCTTGCGGCGTTGAGTTTCTCGGCCATATCCCAGAACTTCTGCGTGGTCTCGGTGTTGGTCTTCTCGACGCTCGGGGCCGACTGCAAAAGCGTTGCGGCGGCAACGGACTCAACATGGCGCTGAGCCAGCGTGCGGTTGCCGTAACGGGCAAAGATGACCTCACCCTGCTCGGTGAGCTTAAAGAAGCAGTTGACCGAACCCTTGGGCTGCGCCAGTACGGCCTTGTTGGCCGGGCCGCCACCACGGCCCACGGCGCCGCCGCGACCGTGCATGAGCACCAGGTCGATATCGTTCTTCTCGGCCCACTTCGCGATGCGCTCCTGCGCGGAGTGCAGCGCAAGCATGGCCGTGGTAGGACCGGCATCCTTGGAGGAGTCGGAGTAACCCAGCATAACCTCCATGCGGCGGTTGGTCTGGGCAAGACGCTTCTGCACCACGGGCAGCGTAAGCATCTGGTCGAGCACGTCAACACAGCCCTCGAGGTCCTCGAGCTGCTCGAACAGCGGGATCACGTCGAGCTCGGGAACGTCCTCCTCGTGTGCGAAGGACAGGTGGGCCAGCTCAAAGACGTCGGCCACATGCTGGGCACTCTTGGTAAACGAGATGATGTAGCGGTGTGCCATCTTCTTGCCGTAGCGCTTTTGGATGGAGCCGATAGCGCGGAAGGTGTCGATGACCTCGCGCGTCATGGGCTGCAGGTCGCCATGGATACCGTTTTCGTGGATATCCTTAAGGGCGCGGGCATGCACCACGGAGTGCTGACGGAACTCCATCTCGACCATATGGAAGCCGAAGGACTCGACCTGCCAGATGATGGTCTGCACCGGGCCGTAGGCGGCACGGACGGCACCGCAGGCAGCCAGCGAACGCTGGACGACGCGCAGGTCATCCAGGAACTCGTCGGCGCTGTGATACATGGTGTCGGTGATACGGCGTACGGTGGCGTTCAGACGGTCGGCCATGACGAGCATGACGGCGCGATGCGGCTCGTGCTCGGAGATAAGCTCGGCGCGGGCCGTGTAATGCGCACTCATCTCGACCTGATGGTTCCACAGGTTGATGAGCTCGGCAGACGGCTTGCTGTAGGTGGCCTCGAGCGTGAGGTTGCGGCCGATGCGGCGGCACTTGTCCTCGAGCTTGAGCACCATGTGGGTGAAGTACTTGGCGGCGACCTCACGGCTCACCTTGGCGGTGACGTTGGGGTTACCGTCGCGGTCGGAACCGATCCAGCTGCCGGGATGGAAGAACGCCGGGCACAGCGGCGGCACGGTACCGGCCTTGTCACCCAGCACCCAGTCGTCAAAGCGACGATAGATGACGGGGATGACGTCGAACAGCGTGTTATCGAAGATGTCGATGATGGTATCGGCTTCCTCGACCGGCGTGGGCTTCTTGAGCGCGATGGGGCTCGTACGCACCAGGGCGTCGATCTCCTGCAGCATATGGCGCTCGTTCTCCACCAGGTCGGAGCCGCCCAGACGCGGACGCTCCTCCAGCAGGTTAGAGATACGGCGAATCTTGCCCTCGACGGCCTTGCGACGGGCCTCGGTGGGATGCGCGGTAAAGACGGGATGGAACTCAAGCTTGCCGAGCAGCTCGTTGGCGCCCTCGACACCCATCTCATCCACCAGCTGGTGATAGGCGACGGTGAGTTCGTTGGCAGGATCGACCTCGGTATCGGTCGATGCGCCGGCCTCACGCTCGCGCAGCTGCTTCACACGGTAGTTCTCCTCCGACAGGTTTGCCAAATGGAAGAAGCTCGTAAAGGCGCGGACGATAACCTGCTGCTTATCGAGCGGTAGGCTGTCGATCAAATCGACGACCTCGCGAAACGCCACAGCAGTGGGCTCGTCGGCGGTGGGCACGCCCTGCTCGTCGACGGCCTCGTCGGCGGCACGGCTACCGGGGTTGCCGGCATTGGCCACGATCTCGGCCGACAGAATCTTGTCGAACAGGTCCGCGATCTCGGGATCATACTCGCTAAGCACACGGCGCTCCAGGCGCAGGAACAGCGCAAGGTTGTCGCGCAGCTCCTCGGGAATCTCAATCTCGGCGAGACGCTCCCTGGACTCGGCATTCGAGCCGATTCGGTTAACGAGGCGGTTGACCACGGCAGCGACGCGCGCCGCGGCTTCGGGTACAGACTGGTTGCTTAGGTTCTCAGCCACGTTTCCTCCCATTCCTCCTTCTATGCACGTAACATGCGGTATTCATTATAGGCACTTGAGAAACACTTTCGACACTGATTGCGCTTTACCACACAAAAGTATTTTCTGCATTGCAAGGCTTTTTACCCCAAATGGTCGTATTTCTCGGTGGGCGGCATATGCAAACGGGGACATTCCGCATAAAAGCGAAACACCCCCGTAACAATCGTTCGCCGCGAGCGGGACGCGTTAGCGGACCCGCAGCTCAAAATGATGCCCTACAGGCGCTCGCGAACCGCCTCGACAACGTTGGCCAGATCGACCAGTACCTCGTCATGGCTCTGCATGTCGCGCACCTTGACCTTGCCGGCTGCAAGCTCGTCGCCGCCCAAGACCAAAATGAGCTTGGCGCCCACCTTGTCGGCCTGCTTAAACTGAGCCTTGAGCGAACGACCCTGATAGTCTGCCTCGGTCACGATGCCTGCGGCGCGAAGCTTCTGCGTAATGGCAAAAACGTTCTGACGCAGTTCCTTGCCGGCGTTGGCAACGTAGACACACGGAGCCTCATCGGCACCCAGGTCGCTGCCAAAGGCCTGCAGGGCCAGCAGGGCGCGCTCAAAACCGACGGCGAAGCCGACACCGGCCGTGGGCTTGCCGCCCTCGAGCTCGACCAGGCCGTCGTAGCGGCCGCCGCCACCGATGGAGCCGACGCCGGCGCCGGGGGCCTCGACCTCAAAGACGGTACGGGTGTAGTAGTCCAGGCCGCGCACCAGGGTGGGGTCCTCGACATACTCGATGCCGGCGGCATCCAGATAGCGCTTGACCTGCTCGTAGTGCTCGCGGCACTCGTCGCACAGGTTGTCACCCATCAGCGGGGCCTCGGCCATGATCTCGCGGCAATGGTCGTTCTTGCAGTCGAAGGCGCGCAGCGGGTTGAGCTCGGCGCGCTCGCGGCACTCATCGCACATCTCGTCGGCGTGATCGAGAATGAACTGCTTGACCTGTTCGCGATAGGCCGGACGGCACTGGGCATCACCCATCGAGTTAATGAGCAGACGGAGCTTGGAAAGATCGAAGCCCAGACGCTTGTAGAACTCCATGAGCATAATGATGCACTCGGCGTCCGCAGCCGGATCGGGAGCACCGAGCCACTCGATGCCCACCTGGTGGAACTGACGCAGGCGGCCCTTCTGGGGGCGCTCGCCGCGGAACATGGCCTCGGCATAGTAGGCCTTAAACGGCGTGGAGCCCTGGGGCACCAGGTTGTTCTCCACGACGGCGCGCACCACGCCGGCAGTGCCCTCGGGACGAAGCGCCAAGCGCTGTTTGGGCTTGAGCTTGGCATCGGTGCCCTCGGTAAAGACACGCTCCAGGTTGGCGCCGCTAAACACGCGGAACATCTCCTTGCGCACGACATCGGTCGACTGGCCGATGCCGTGGACAAACACGTCCACCTGCTCGATCGCGGGCGTCTCGATGGGCTTAAAGCCAAACGGCTCGAACACGCCGGCAGCGATCCGCTGCATCTTTTGCCAGGCGCGCATCTCGGCGCCGATAAGGTCGCGGGTTCCCTCCGCCTTCTGTGCCTGCATGGGCAAACACCTTTCTTTTAGTATCGCGTCATAGGTAGTGGTCATTATACGGCACAAAAACAAAACGCGGCGACGCGTCTGACCGAACGAGGGTATGGGGGCTCGTTCAGCCAGACGTGCCGCCGCTGCAGCCGATCCGCTTTCCTCCGCCCCCCTTCGAATCACACAATCTGTTGGGGACAGAGGAAAACGGATCATTTTGTATGCCCGTGGCCGCCTTGGAAACCGAATGATGGTACGAGCATCCATTCGGCTTCCAAGGCGGCCACGGACAGAACACGGGGCGAACAGAAAAGAGCGACGGACGTCTACTCCCCCGCCACGCTCGCACGCAGCTTAGCGGCGATGGGCTCGGATGCCAGCAGGAATACGAGCATGACCACAGAACACACCAGGCACACGATCCAGGTGCTCGCAAAGGAGCCCGTGGCATCGAACAGCACGCCCGAGACAATGGCACCCACGGTGCCGCCGACCATCTCGAGCGAGGTAATGGTGCCCGTGACCTTGCCCAGATCGGCCATGCCAAACTGCTTGGACGCGGCGATAGTGGGCGTGATGGTGCCCATGCACGTTCCGACACCAAAGCTCACGGCAGCCACGATGGGACCAAGATCGGTTGCGGGGAAGCACAGGGCGACGCAGGCGATAATGCACGCAACGGATCCCAACACGTTGCCAAAACGTAGGCCAAAGCGATCGTAAATGACGCCGAGCGAAATCTTGGCGATAACGACGGTGACCATATAGGCCGAAAGCACAGTGCCCGCCCACACGGGGTCGTGACCGCCCGTGACAATCTTGGCGCCGTTGACGGTAACGCTCGTCATGTTGGTGACCTGGTTGGGCAAGATGGCACCGTTAACGAGGCCCATAAAGAGAAAGGCGACGACAAGCAGCCAAAACGCCGGGCTCTTCTTGATGCGAGACCAACCGACGTTAACCTCGGGAGCCGTGTGCTCGTCCTTGTCGCCAGCTGTCGAGACGGACGGATCGCCCGGGTTCTCGCCGAGCGGCTTAAGGCCTATCTCAGAAGGCTTGGTGCGGAAGGAATAGGCCGTGATGGGCAGCGCCGCCACCATGCAGATGGCCGCGAGCACCAGGAAGGCGGAACGCCAGCCAACGCTCACGATAAGCGAGCTCACGGTGGGAGACAGAACAGCGCCTCCAAAGCCCGAGCCCGAAAGTGCTATGGAGATCGCAAGACCTCGCTTGGCCGTAAACCAGTTGGCGGTCACAAGGCTAATGAGCAGGCGGGTCGAGGCGACGGCAAAGCAGCCCGAGACGGCAAAGAGCACGTAGACCTGCCACAGCTCACCGACAAAGCTCATCCCGGCAAGAACGGCAGAGGTGGCGATAACGGTAAGGGAACCCAAGATGCGACCGCTCACTTTGTCGGCAACATGGCCAATGACAAGCGAGCCGACAACGCTCACCACGGTTGAGATGGCGTTGGAGATGTTGTACTGAGCAAGGGAAATGCCCAAGTCGCTCACGATAAGCGGCTGAAACAGGCTCATGCAGTTAACGAAAATCGTGTAACACGTGGCCATGATGACAAAGCCGGAGGCCACGACGAGCCAACCGGGGAAGAATTTATGCTGCTGGGACATGGATTACTCCTTGTGGTCGGCGATATAGCCCAGGGCGACCGCCGCATAAGCCGCGGCGCCGAGCGGCAACTCGGCATCGCTAAAGCGTGCCTTGGGATGGTGCTGGGCAAAGTGCTCATCCGTATCGGTCACAGCCGCACCGAGCGTAAAGTACGCGCTCGGTATCTCGCTCGAGATAAGCGCAAAGTCCTCGCTCGCCATGGCATGGAACAGAGGCAGGAAGGCGGCCTTGGGCAACGTCGCACCCACATAGCCAAGCGAAGCCTGGGTCATATCGTCATCGAGCACGAGCGGGGGAACATCCGAGAGCGTCTCGATAGTCGCCGGCGTACGATAAGTCGTGGCAACGCCTTTGACGACCTCCGCGATGCGGGTCTTGAGGTGCTCCATGAGCTCAACGTCAAAGCCGCGCAATGTTCCCTCGAGCACGCAGGTGTCGGGAATCACATTGGCCGCTTGGCCACCGGCAAACTTACCCACGGTGAGCGCGACCTCCTTGGCCGCCGGCACCTCGCGAGCGATAAGCTCCTGGAGCGCCAGGTGCACATGCACGCCTGCCGTGATGGGGTCGATGCAGATCTCGGGGCTCGAACCGTGGCCGCCCTTGCCCTGCAGCGTGATGCGGAAACCGTACACACCCGAAAGCGCCGGGCTGCCGTAGAGCACCAGACCAAGCGGCGACTGGCTGTTGACATGCATGGCAAAAGCCGCCTGAGGACGCGGGTTCTCGAGCAAGCCGTCGGCGATGGCAGCACGTGCCCCCTCAAAGGTCTCCTCGCCCGGCTGGAACAACAGCTTGACGGTGGCATTGGCGTCGACAAGCGCGGCCTCGCGAGCCTTGAGCAGGCGCGCCGCACCAAGCAGCGCCGTCGCGTGCATATCATGACCGCAAGCATGCATGCAGCCATTGGTAGATGCAAAGGGCTCGCCGGATTCCTCGACGACGGGCAGGGCATCCATGTCGCCGCGCAGCATAACGACCGTACCGGCCTGTTCGTCCGTGCAGACGCCATTGCCCTGGGCCGCGGCGGCACCGGCACCGACAAGGCCCACAACGCAGGAACCATCGACGAGCGTGGAAAATGGGATGTCCATCTCGTTCAGGCGCGCTTGGATATACGCAGAGGTCTGTGGGAGATCGTTACCGAGTTCGGGCATCCGATGCAGATCGTGACGCCATGCGGCAAGCTCATCGGCAAAAGCCTGAGCCTCTTTGACCAGACCGTCGCCAATGGCGGCTTGCGCCGCCGCTGAGGTCTGAAGCGCTGGTTGTGGTTGGAAATCGGACAGAGCTGGTGCCATAGATGCCCTCCAGTAAAGTTTTAGCAGCAAGAACTTTCATACTCTAAAGTGCAAGGCATAACTTTAAAGGCGACGCATAAAAAACGCCGCCCCAGAGGGACGGCGCAACAGATTGTTTACAAACGCGCTCGCGGCTTTTTACGCAAAAAGTCAAAGTGCGTCTCGCTCAAGATAATCGACAGGAAGATGAGCGCAAAGCCGGCAAGCAAACGCGAGGTGAGCACCTCCCCCATCAGCAGCACCGAGAACAGCACGCCCGATGGCGACTCCATCGAAAGCAGTAGTGAGCCCGTCGAGGCCGGGACATGCGCCAAGCCCACGTTTTGGATGAGCAAACCCACGCATGTGCAGCCTACCGAGAGAAATGCCATCACGCCAATAAAGCTCGGCGTCCACACGGATAAAGGCGCCTGGGTCTCGAACGGCAGCGAAGAGATCAGGCACAGCACACCGTTGCCCGCAAACATCCAAAACGTGATGACGTTGATGTCCATCTTGCGACCGTACTTAGCGGCCACCGCCATCTGGATGGCAAAGAAGACCGCGCCGCCCAGCGTAATAACATCGCCGACATTGAACTCGACGCTATCAAGCGCCACCAAGCCAATGCCCGCCAGACACAGCAACGCGGCACCCAAGTTGTAACGGGTAAGTTTTTCGCCGCTTAGGACATAGCTCGCAAACGGAACCAAGATACAGTACGTGCCCGTCAAAAACGCGCTTTTGCCTGCCGTGGTCTGCGCCAGGCCAATCGTCTGCAAACCGTAGGCACCCCACATGAGCGCGCCCATGCCAAGTCCAACAATCAGATTTCGAGCGTTGAAATGGGCAACAATGCGCTTGTGGAAGACGGCAAGCATGACCAGCGACGCCGGAAGAAAGCGAATGTAGAGCAGCTCGAACACCGGAATGGTATCGAGCGCGTCCTTCATGGTGGTAAAGGAATAGCCCCAGATGACCGCTATCGAAAGCAGCAATACCTTCCAGAACAGCGGCGAGCGCGCACCGGCACCGCGAGAGGCACCGCCGGCACCCAGGTCTTCGCGGGCTACAGGGCTATCGGGCATATTTTCGATTTCAATAACGGCATGATGGGCCATAGGGCATCCTCGCGCTCGGTCTGGGCGTGGTGTCCGCACGCGCGCGACCGCATGCCGCCTCATGGTCAAATAAAAACGGGACGCGCCGGACCCCCGGCACGCCCCGCAACTGTAGCAACAATCAAGCAGCCCACGCAATTCAGCCCACTAAAGTATCGAACAGAAAAGCCTCGATGCTCCGGCAATGTCAGCGTTCACATTGTTGCGCTAGATTAATTTAGTACTCTCCAGCTTTTCGATAATCCAGTCGTTGGCTTTGATGACCGGACGACGGAAGACCACACCCAGGGCCAGCGACGGAATCAGATAGCTCGCCAGAATACCCAGCTCAACCCAGTACTCCATATGGTAGGCGCCAGCCATGGCGGCATGCATGGCGTTGATGCCATGGGTAAACGGCAGGAACGGATAGATCGCCTGGAACACGGGGCCGGTCATCTCGATGGGGAACGTGCCTCCCGAGCCACCGACCTGCATGACCAACAGCACGACAGCGAGCGCCTTGCCGATATCGCCAAACGAAACCGTAAGCGTGTAGACGATATTGGAGAACACGAGACTCGCGACCCAGCCCGCCAACACAAACTGCAGCGGGTTGTCGCACTGGATTCCAAAGAACAGGATGTCGCCCGCACACACGAGCGTCGCCTGCAGCAGAGCCAAACCGCCAAAGAACAGGTAGCGACCCAGGTAGATTTCGTGCAGGCGCACGGGGACGAGCTCGTTGATAAGCTCATCGTCGACCGAGACCTTCATCATGGCCGCCAGTACGATCGAGCCAACCCACAGCGACAGAATCGTGTAGAACGGCGCCATGGCCGAACCGTAGTTGCGGATCGGATAGACCGGCTTGCGGTCGAGCGCGACGGGGCCGGAAAGCGATACGGCCAAACCCTCGGGATCGTTGCCGATCATCGTCTTAATCGTCGCAAGGTCATCCGACATCAAGGCACCGTCGAGCTCGTCCTTAAACGCGCCGATCTTGTCCGACGCCTCGCCCAGCTGATCGGAAACCTTGTTGACCAGCTTTGCAGCCTTGGAGAGGCCCTTTGCCAGCGAACCGGATGCGTCGGTCAGGCCGTCTACGGCGCTATCCAGATCGCCCGAGATACCATCGAGCGAGTCTAGAATGCCCGAGACGGTCTTCTTGAGCTCCTTGGCCTTAACCGAGAACGTGGAATCGTAATCGGATTTGGCGCCCGCGATGCCGGCCTTGGCATCGGCGATGGCCTGATCGACCTCGGCACGCGTGCTGTTGACCTCTGCCATGCTGTCAGAAAGGGACTTAGCAGTTGCCGTCAGGTCCTTGGCGTTGTTGCGATACTCCACCGCGATCCTGCCCAGCG
Source organism: Collinsella sp. SGI.184 (assembly GCF_050313415.1). NCBI lineage: Bacteria > Bacillati > Actinomycetota > Coriobacteriia > Coriobacteriales > Coriobacteriaceae > Collinsella > Collinsella sp. SGI.184. Next base: position 12,880 of record NZ_JBNPLJ010000025.1, read on the forward strand.
ATGTTGCTACAGACTTAAGGCTCTCCTGGAGCTTTTCGTCACTGACCTGCTCGGCAAAGCCGCGGAGCTGGTCGGCCGTGGCGTCGATATCGTCGGCACGTGTATTGAGCGCCGCCGCGGCATCGTTGAGCTGGGACACCGTAAGGTCCACATGCTGGTTTGCGGTGTCGAACGCCTTCGCGAGCTCGGCAGACACATTGTCGAACGAGCCCGCGCTTCCGTCAATCGCCGCGTCAACGGCATCGTTGGCGGCCTTGAGCGCTTCCTTGGAATCATTGATGCCGCTCTTGGCGTGTTCCATCAACTGCTTGGTCGACTCATCGACGGTACCCGTCTGCTTGAGCATACCGCTCGCCGACGTCAGCGAATCGGACGTGGAGCTCAAAATGCCCGCAAGCGACGTTGCGCTGGCCTGAATGTCCTGCAAGTCCTGGACCGAATCGCCAAGCGTCGAGGACAGGTTGGCGATAAAGTTGCTCACCTGGTCGGTGCTCATGTAATCGAGCAGGCTGGACACCGTCTTAAGGCCGATGGTCGTGATGGTCTTGGTAAAGGTCTCATTGACTTGGCTCTGGACGGCGCTCGAGCCCTTCTCGGTCACAATCTGGGCAATGGCGTTGGCCTTCTGGTTCTCGTAAAACTCGATATCGGCGTGCTTCACCTCAGTCGAGAAAAGCGTCATCATGTCGGCGCTAAACGTTTTAGGGATAACGACGGCAGCGTAGTACGCGCCCGACTTAACGCCCTCGATCGCCTTATCGCGGTCGTTGAGGACAACCCAGTCGAAGTTCTCGTTGCCGCGCAGGGTGGCGGTTACGTTTTCGCCCACGTTGACCTCGACGGGAATCAGATCGCTCTCGTAGCCCTCGTCGGTGTTGACCACGGCAATCTTAAGATTGCCGGTGTTGCCGTACGGATCCCAGCTGCCGGCGATGTTAAACCACGCGTACAGACACGGCACGATAATGAGACCCATCACGACAATCAAGCCGATCACGGAGCGAGACACGTTTTGGACATCGCGCTTAAACAGATGCAGGATGTTCTTCATTTATGCCTCACCTCCTTTGGAGTGCTTGCCAAGCGCGGTGGTATCTCCATCATTTGTGGCTGTGCTGTCGCTGCCCTGAGATTTATGGTGCGAGCCTATATGCGGCAAGCGGCCCGTGGACTGATCGCCGCCCTTGGCACCACGCTCGCTGGCGTTGAGGCCAAACATGTGGCGGGCGGCAGGAATGGCGGCCGTGTGTTCGCGCATCTCGCGACGCAAGTCCTCATCCGAAAGCGCCGAGATGCGCATCTGGGTATTGAGGCTCGCGCGGATATATTCGATATTGATAAGCCAGCCGCAGATGGCAATAACCGAGATGATCCAAATGACAAGCAGGATGATCTTGCCGTTATTGTCGATATCGAGAACCGTCGACAGGACAAAGAGCAGGACCTGAACGCCCACCACGGCGGCAAAACCGCCCTTGATGTAGTACGGGTAGCGATGTTCAAAGGCGACCGCATGATCGAGCAGTTCGCGACGGTACGAATCAGAATCGAGCATGACACGCATGGCCGTGCGCAGCGAGTAGCGCTGGCGCGGCAGGTCGTTGGACTCGCAAATCATCATACCGGTCGTGGAAAGCTGTTTATCAAAGAGCAGGTTAAGGTTGAGCAGCAGCGGACGCAGCTGTAGGCCGATAAAGAGCGCCACGATCAAGAACACGCCCAGAATGCACAGGTTAAACAGGTAGTTGAACGAATACATGCCGCCGACCGTCTCGCGCAGCAGATTGATGCCGTAGGTAAAGGGCAGCAGCGGATGCAGCCACTGGAAGAAGCCGGGCATCATCTCGATGGGGTACATGCCCGAAGAGCCCGGAATCTGCACAATGACCAGGATGACGCCGATCGCCTTGCCGATATGCTTAAACGTGGTGGACAGCGCATAGATGATATTGACGTAGGTGAACGAAATGGCGATGCCGCCCAGCACGAACAGCAGCGGGCTGACGCACTGCACGCCAATCACCAGATCGCCTACCGTAACGATAATGGCCTGGAATGCGCCCAGGATCACCAGTAGCAGCCAGCGGCCAAAGTAGCCCTGACGCGCGGTAAAGCTGCCGATGCCTTCGCGGTCGACCTCGAGCTTGTAGATAGCGATAAGCACGTAGCCGCCCACCCAAAGCGCCAGATTGGTATAGAAGGGAGCGATGCCCGAGCCAAAGCTCTTGACCGGGAAAATTGACTTGGAAGTCAGCTCTACGGGAGATGCCATAAAGTCTGCCACGTCATTGACGTCGACACCCATCAGATCAGCCAGCTCGCCCATGGACTCGGAGGTCTGCAGCGCCGCAATGTCGTTGGCGGCGGTTGCGAGCTTGTCCTGGACCTTGGCAAGCGAGGCATCGGTCTGAGACAGCGTGGTCTTGGCCTGACCGAGCGTAGCGTTGAGTTGCGAAAGTGTACCGCGCGCACTTGCAATAGTAGGCGTGAGGCCAGACACGATTCCCGTCAGATCACCCGAGACGGCGGCAAATGAATCAAGCGCGCTCGAGGCCTTCGGCAGCGCGTTTTGACCCAGGTCCGTCTGGGCCTGGCCAAGGTTAGTCGCACCGGTCTGGATTGCGTTATTGATAGCGTCGCTGGCACCCGAGACAGCCGCGGCGTCATTCGCCATGGCGCTCGACTGCGCAGACAGACTATCCTTGATGCTCTGAAGCTTTTCATTCTGCTCGCGGAGCAAATCGATGGTCGATACAATGCGCGCGTCAATTTCCTCGGAACCTGTCGACGTGTCATTAACGAGAATTTCCAAGTGCCCGATAACGGCCTTATTGTGGTCGATCGTCGCCTGGAGAGACTCAAGCGAGTTGTCGATACGGGTGGTCGTAGATGTGACCGTGCCCGTCAGCTTGCCAATCGCAGCGTTCGCGGAGGCTGACGTCTTGGTGAGCGCAAGGCTGCCTTCCGAGAGCGCCTTGGAGAGCGAGGTGATGGAATTACCCGCCGTGGCGCGAGCCTCGCCCAGCAGGTCGTTGCCCTGGGAGATCGACTGCGTCAGCGACGGCGCCTGACCCTGTAGACCGGCAAGTGCTGCATCTGCCGAGGCAATGGAACCACTCGTCTTATCGATGGCGGCATTCATGTCGCCAATCGAACCACGCACCTCGCCCAAGGTATCGGATGCTTCGGACACCGAACTTGCCAGCGAATCCTGGGTCAGGGTTGCCTTGTCCTTTAAATCGACTCCGGCATCCTTGGCAATACCGGCAACGGTCTCGCCCGCCGTGGAGACAAATTCCGAGTTGATCTGCTCCTCGATGGTGCTTGCACCGGTGTCGGTAACCTTCGGCGCAATAGCGCTCTTCTTCTCATTGACGTAGTACGTAAGCTTGGGCTGATGGTAGTTGCCGTCGAGCATCGAAACCAGGTTATCCGAGAAGTTCTTGGGGATTACGATGGCCGCATAGTACTCACCGCTCTCGACGCCCTCTTTGGCATCGGCCGCCGAATCGACGAAGGTCCAGCCCAGCCGATCGTTCTCCTTGAGCTGATCGACGACCTTATCGCCCGCGTTGAGCTCGCCCACCAAGTCGTTTTGGGTGCCCTGATCGTTGTTGGCGATGGCAATCTTGATACCCTGGGTGTTTCCGTACGGATCCCAGTTGGCCACGATGTTGTACCAGGCATACAGCGAGGGAATAACACACACGCCGAGGGTAACCACCAGAGCGACGGGGTTCACGATCAATCGCTTGATGTCACGCTTAAATATCGCAAAGGAGACCTTTGCATCGGATAGTTTGCTGCCGAGACTCACGCTTGGACCATCCATCCTGTCGTTGAATCGAATCGTACTATCGATAACCATTGTACGAAGGCGTTTTAACGTCTCGATGCACAATGGTATTGAGTTTTGCGGGTAGCAATATACTACGAAGATGAGTTAACGTACAGTTGTACAGTATCTTAAATTTCAGCAGGTCACAAAACCACAACCCGCACAAATTAGCAACCCAACTAGTCATTGGGGACGTTCTTTAGTCATTGGGGACGCTCTTAAACGACCAGTCAAACAAGAACGTCGCAGGCGACTAGTTTGGACCACGGTAACGTCGATGTTTTGGCAATGCCAGCGAGCGGGCACCAGAGCGAACAAATTGGCATGAAAAGAGGACGGCATAGACCTTCTGGTCATGCCGTCCTCTTTGAATGACAAGTTGTCGCTCTGGTGCCCGCGCAGCGTCGAGCCGTTCCGCCGTTCGGCAGAACGGCGGAACCAATTACATAAGCTCGCAGACAGCCGCCGCGAAGGCAACGGGGTCCTCGGGCAAAATACCCTCGACGAGCAGGGCCTGGTCATAGAGCAGGCCGGAGTACTGCTTGATCTTGTCGGCGTCGCCCGCCTTCTGGGCAGCGACGAGCTTGGCAAAGACCGGGTGCTTGGCGTTGAGCTCGAGCACACGCTGGCTCTTGGGCATACCGTCGGGCGCACCCTCGGGACCCTTCTGAAGCACCTTCTCCATCTCGAGCGAAAGCGGACCCTCGGTGGTGATGCACGCGGGAGCATCGGTCAGGCGCGCAGAGACAGCGACCTTCTCGACCTTGTCACCGAGTGCCTCCTTCATGGCGCTAAAGAGGTCCTCGTTCTCCTTAGTGGCGTCCTCGGCCTCCTTCTTCTCGTCCTCGGTCGCCAGGTCAAGATCGCCGGTAGCGACATTCTTGAGCTCCAGGTGACGATCTTCGACCTCGGGCTCGGCACCGTCGGCAACGGCCTTCTCGGCAGCCTCGCGGGCAGCGTCGTCCTCGTAGATCTTGGGCATATCGACGGCAACGTACTCACGCATAGCCTGGAACGTGAACTCATCCACATCCTGCGTCAGCAGCAGCACGTCATAGCCGCGGTCGAGCACACCCTTTACCACGGGCATCTTGGTCAAGCGCTCACGCGAGTCGCCGGCGGCGTAGTAGATGGCCTTCTGATCTTCGGGCATGCCCTTGGCATACTCGGCCAGGGTAATCATCTTCTGCTCCTTGGCAGACCAGAACAGCAGCAGGTCGGCGAGCTCATCGGCCTTCATGCCATAGCTCGAATAGATGCCGTACTTAAGGCCACGGCCAAAGTTCTCAAAGAACTTCTCGTAGGCCTCGCGGTCGTTGTCACGCATATCCTCAAGGTCGGCGGTAATCTTCTTTTCCACACGCTTGGCGATGGCCTTGAGCTGACGGTTCTGCTGCAGCGTCTCGCGCGAGATGTTGAGCGACACGTCGGCGGAATCCACGACGCCGCGGACAAAGTTATAGTAGTCGGGAAGCAGGTCGTCGCACTTCTCCATGATCAGGACGTTGGAGCTGTAGAGCGCCAGGCCCTTCTCGTAGTCCTTGCTGTACAAATCGAACGGCGCGCGGCCCGGCACAAACAGCAGGGCGTCGTACTCGAGCGTACCCTCGGCGTGGAAGCTGATGGTGCGCGCAGGATCGTCAAAGTCGTGGAACGTAGACTTGTAGAACTCGTCATAGTCCTTCTGCTCAACATCGGAGCTGCGCTTCTTCCAGATCGGTGTCATGGAGTTAACGGTCTCGAGCTCCTGGTAGTCCTCGTACTCGGGCTTGTAATCCTCCGGCGCGTCCTCGGGCTTGGGTTTCTGGCGGCTCTTGGAGACCATCATTTGGATCGGGTAGCGCACATAGTTGCTGTACTGCTGAATCAGGCTCTTGAGGCCCCACTCGGTCAGGAAGCGATCGTAGGTCTCGGCCTCGCCATCGGCGTCGAGCTTCTCGTTCTCGCGCAGCGTCAGGATGACATCGGTGCCGTGCTCGGCGCGCTCGCCGTCCTCGATGGTATAGCCCTCAAGACCGTCGGATTCCCACACATGGGCGACATCCTCGCCATAAGCGCGGCTGACCACCTTCACGTGGCTGGCGACCATAAAGGCCGAGTAGAAGCCCACGCCAAACTGACCGATGATGTCGACATCCGAACCCTGCTGCTCGGCGTTCTCGGTCTTAAACTCCTCGGAGCCGGAATGGGCGATGGTGCCCAGGTTGCGCTCGAGCTCCTCGGCGGTCATGCCAATGCCGTTATCCGAGATGGTAATGGTGCGGGCGTCTTTATCAAAGGAGACGCGAATGGCCAGGTCGCCCTGGTCGAGCTTGACGCTCGGATCCTGCAGGCTCTTAAAATTGAGCTTGTCGACGGCGTCGCTCGCGTTAGAGATAAGCTCGCGCAGGAAGATTTCCTTGTTGGTGTAGATGGAGTTGATCATGAGGTCGAGCAACTTTTTGCTCTCGGTCTTAAATTGACGCATGTGCAGTCCTTTCGCGCTACCCCCGTCCGCAAAAACAGCCCGGTTACCCGAGCCGTATCGCAGACCTGCTATGTTCAGACTTAGATTTTATAACCCATTAGCGCGCATATATACATGCGGAATCGAAAAACTGTATGTCCGAGCACTCCGATGCGTCAATTGCCAAGGAGTGTCCCCAACTGCCGACAGGAAAGGAACGTCCCTATCTGCCATCTACGCGCTTGGCCATCCAGGCATGGGGCTGGCCCTCGTCTTCGTAGTCAACCGGGGCAATTTGTGTGTAGCCAGCCTTTTCATAGAGCGGCAACACGTATTCCTGCGCGTGCAGCTTAATAAGTTTAGCGCCGGCATCGCGTGCGCATGTATCGCTGGCCTCGACGATCGCGCTTGCCAACCCGCGACGACGCATAGCCGGCAGCACGGCGACGCGCCCCATAATGTAGGTCTCCCCCGCGGCGACGCCTTCGTCCAAGTCGCACGCCGGTGGCACCGGAGCCTCCGCATCTGCCGCGCGCTCCAGCTCCTCGGGAAACACGCGCGAGCAGCCGGTGAGTTGGCCATCCACATACAGCGTCACATGGACGCAGCCCGGGTCCTCGTCAATCTGGTCAAACTCGTTTTCATAGCCCTGTTCGTCCATAAAAACGGCGCGGCGCACCAGCGCCGCGTCCTCAAAGCAACCTGTCTTAAGTTGGATATCCAAGGCGGCCCCTTCATTCAGTAAGAACGTTAGGGACAGATTTTAGCGAAAATGAGCCCCGCGCACACTAAACTTCGCACGCGCTTTTGCCAGGCAATCGTAGTGGCCCACGTTATGGGCGTCACTCGCGATAAAGCTGTACAAGTTCTGGTCGAACAGGCGCTGCGCCGGCTTTTTCTCGCGACCAAAGCGCCCACCCGCAATAAAGTCGGCAGAAGCCTGCAGCTTACAGCCCATGTCGACCAGACGCTTAGCAATGCTTACGTCCTTTTGAATGGCACGGTAGCGCTCAGGGTGGGCAATAATCACCTGGCAACCGCGACACTGCAAGTCGTAGATCGTGTTCTCGTATTCCTCAAAGTCATACGAATCAGCACGCGTCGAGAGCTCAAGCAAAAACTCGTTTGAGTCATCGAAATGCAGGCGGTCGGCCCATTCGATGCCCAAATCCATGAGCTTGGCATGATTGACCTCAAAGCCCATCTGCAAATGCATATCGCCCGCATGCGCGCAAAGCAGTCGATAGGCCTCCCACATTTTTTCGAAGTCAAAATACGGGTCCCGGCAGTGTGGTGTACACACCATGTGCGTAACGCCGACGGCGCGGGCCGCCTCGAGCATCGCCAAGCTTTGCTCGAGGTTCGCCGCGCCGTCATCGACTCCGGGCAGGATATGACAATGGATGTCTCGCATATCGCCCTCTTATCTGCGTCGTTGCTCATTTCTTAAAGCGTTGCGCCTTCGCAGGGATGCCCGTTGCAGCCGCGCCGCCAACAGTGGGATCAACCCCCGCCGCAGCGTTGTTCTGCCCCTTATCCCCGCCATAATACGAGTAATAGTAGTCGTGGCTCGAAGTCTCGCAGTAGTTCATGACCGTACCGATCACGTTGACCTCGGCCTTGTTGAGCTGATCGAAAGCAGCGAGAATCTCATTGCGCTTGGCAAAGTCCTGGCGGACGACATAGATGGTGCCGTCGGTGATCGCGGCGACTTCGGCAGCGTCGACAAACGTGCCCACGGGCGGCGTATCAAAGATGACGTACCGGTACTTTTCCTCCAGCGCGGCGACAAGCTTGGCAAAGCGGCGCGAGGCAACGATGTCTGCCGGATTGGGAATGCGCGGCTCGGCGTCGAGGAAAAAGAGGTTGGGCTGACCGGTGTCGACAACGGCCTCATCGATCGACATCTGATCGGAAAGCACGGCGTACAGGCCGCCGGCATGACGGACGCCCAGCATATTGGCAAGTGTGTGGTGGCGCATGTCGCACTCAACCAGGAGAACGCTCTTGCCGCTGGTTGCGATGGCCTTGGCCAGGTTGAGCGCGATGGTGGACTTGCCCTCGTTGGGAATGGAGGAGGTCACCGTAATGGACTTGATGGGCGTATCGACACTCGCAAAGCGAATGTTGGCGAGCAGCGTCTTGGCTGCGTTGTTAAAGGCGAGGGTATCGCCGGACTTCTTTTTACGGGCCATGGATTACTTACCGCCCTTCACAACGGGGAAACGGCCGATAACGGGCACGCCGAGCAGCTCGACGGCGTCATCGACAGAACGGACACGCGTGTTGAGCATGTCGAGCAGCACAACAATCGCGACAGCGACAAACAGGCCGGCCAGGGCGGCAACTGCAATGTAGAGCTTGCGGTTGGGGCCGCTGGGCTGGGTGGGGACCTTAGCCTTGTCGATGACGTTGACGGCCTGGGCGGCGTCGACGTCCTGGGCGACGGTGGAAACCGAGTTGGCCATGGCGTTAGCGACAGCGGCAGCGCCATCGGGGCTGGCACCGGTCACAGACAGCGAGATAACGCGGGTCGTGGTCTCGCTCGTAACACTCACCTTATAGTCGGCCAGGCTGGAAAGGCCCAGCTCCTTGGCGGCACCGCTCTTGACGCTGTCGCTATCGAGCAGCGTGGCGATGTCGTTGGAGAGCATCTGGCTTGCAGACAGATCGTTGTAGTAGCTCGTCTGGCCGCCATCGGTCTTGGCGAGAATGTACATGCTCGTCGTGGCGGTGTAGGTGTTGTCCATCATGATGAAGGAGACGACGCCCATGGCGATCGCGCAGACCACCGGAAGGGCAATGACCAGCTTGAGGTGCTTTTTAAGCAGCTGGAACAGTTCAAGAAGGGTCATGCGGTTCGCCTTTCATTTCCCTAGTTCGTATCGACAAAACTGCTCGTATAATATCGCATATTTCTGCCATACCCGAGCTCTATACATAAGATACAGCGTCCGCGTGTAAGTTGCGCAACAATTCACGCGGCAGCGGAGGCGCGGGCGTACCGTCTAATCCTCGGTTTTTGCTATGCCGCTACGCGAACGGTCCCTCTTGTTGCACGGGAAACGTTACCGTAATGGTGGTTCCCACGCCCGGCTCACTCGACAGGTCAATCGCGGCGTGATGGTACAGAGCGGCGTGTTTGACGATCGCCAAACCCAGGCCGGTTCCGCCACGCGCCTTAGAACGACTCTTGTCCACGCGATAAAAACGCTCGAACACTTTACCCTGCTCCTCGGGCGCAATACCGATACCCGTATCGGCAACAGACAGGTACGGATGACCCTCGTCATTGGTCCCGCAGCGCAGCGTGACCGTACCGCCAGGTCGGTTGTAGCGAATGGCGTTGCTTGCAAGGTTGTAGATCAGCTCGTCAATCAGGCGCGGCACGCCTTCGATCACCATGGGCTTCGTCTCGTGCCCAATGGTCACATTCGACTGCCGGGCAACTTGCTCAAGACGCTGTTCCACCGTCAAAATGGCGCGAGAGAGCTCGATGGGTTCTGTGGACCCAATGGGCACCGCCTCGCCCTCGGATGCTCGCTCCGCCTCGTCCAAGTTGGAAAGCGTAAGAATGTCGTTGACGAGCGCCGCCAGGCGGCCCGCCTCGCGATAGATGCGGCCACCAAAGTTGCGCAAGTCGTCCTCGCCCTCAACCATGCCGTTTGCAATAAGCTCGGCATAGCCCGAAATCGCGGTAAGCGGGGTCTTGAGCTCATGGGTGATATTGGCCGTGAACTCACGGCGCATTCGGTCGTTGTCCGCTAGCACCGCCATTTGGCGCTTGAGTTCCTGGCGCTGCGACTCGATACGCTCAAGCATGGGGACCATCTCGGCATAGGCGTGCTCATAGCTACGGCGTGGGTGGTCCAAATCCACCTCTTGCAACGGCGCGATGATTGCACGGGACTCGCGGCGCGCCATAAAAAACGAGAGTACTGCACCCGCTGCTGCGATAAGCAGCATCGGCGCCACCATCGACAGCAAAATCGCCGCAACGCCAGGCTGGGCTTGCGCCAAGCGGACAACCTGGCCGTTATCAAGGGCGACGGCGCGATACAGCATAATCTCGTCGAGCGTAGAGCTTGCGCGCTCCGCGGAACCCAAACCACTCTCAAAGGCCTCGATGACCTCGGGGCGATCGCCATGGTTGGGCAGTGAGGAAGGCGACGCCTCGTTGTCGTAGGCAACCGATCCATCCTTGTTAATCAGCGTAATGCGCAAGTCCTCGCGATCGAGGCTACGCAAGAACGGGATGGGCTCCTGCTGTTCGTCGAGGGCGGCAGCAATGAGCTCGGTTTCCTGCGCCAGATTGGCACTCGTGGCATCCGCCAAGGTGTTTTGCACAAAGAACGCACCCAGCACCGTAAACGCCACGATAACCGCCATGGCGCAAACAAAGATCGTCACAAAAACGCGGTGCGACAGCGTATGTTTTCCCTGGGGGGCGAAGACCACGGGTTACTCCTCCGATGCGGTGGCCGCGGTGTCGTCACCTTCGGCACCGTCACCGGCAGAAGGCTCGGCCAAACGGTAGCCCACGCCGCGCACGGTCTCGATGGCGCTGGCATGCTCGCCCAGTTTTTGGCGAAGCGTCTGCACGTGCACGTCAACGGTGCGCGAACCGCCGTCGAAGTCCCAGCCCCACACGCTCTGCAGCAACGACTCGCGGGTAAAGACCACGCCGGGCTTGCGCATGAGGTACTCGAGCAGGTCGAACTCGCGCAGGGTGAGCTTAAGCGGCTCGCCGGCAACGGTCACCTCGCGATGGCTGGGCGAAAGCACGATATCGCCCACGCTGAGCACATCGCTCGCCTGCTTGACCATGCCGCCGCGACGCAGCAGTGCGCGGCAGCGGCTCGCAAGCTCCATGAGCGAAAACGGCTTAGTCAGATAATCGTCGGCACCGCCATCGAGCGCCATCACCTTGTCGAGCTCGGTATCCTTGGCGGTAAGCATCATGATGGGCACCGTCTCCGTCAGGCGATCGGCACGCAGGCGACGCATAATCGCCAAGCCATCGGTATCGGGCAGCATGATATCGAGCAGCACGGCATCGGGCACCCGTCGCGCCACGGCAGCCTTAAACTCACCGTCGCACGAAAAGCCTTCGGCCTCGATCCCCTGCTTGCGCAGTGCATAGACCGTCAAATCCCTGATGTTATCATCGTCCTCGACGTAATAGATCATGTTGAACCCCTTTGCGGCCGGCATGACCGCATCTTAATCCTAAAGGTACCTTTACTAGATGGTATCAGCCAAAACGCCCCGTCAAATAATCCGCCGTACGCGGGTCGGTAGGATTTTTGAAAAGCTGAGCGGTGGGCGCGTGCTCCACCAACTCACCTAGCAAGAAAAACGCGACGGAATCGGATATGCGCGCCGCCTGCTGCATATTGTGTGTAACGACCACGAGCGTGCAGGTCTCTTTGAGCTCGCAGGCCAGCTGCTCCACCACGAGCGTCGACACGGGATCGAGCGCCGAGGTCGGCTCGTCCATCAACAGAATATCGGGCCGCACGGCAAGCGCACGGGCGATGCACAAACGTTGCTGCTGTCCGCCCGAAAGCCCCAGACCAGACTCCTTGAGTTTGTCCTTGACTTCGTCCCACAGGGCAGCGCGGCGCAGGGAATCCTCGACCAGCTCATCCAGCACAGCGCGATCGCGCACACCCATACCGCGGGGGCCATAGGCGACGTTGTCGTAGATGCTCATGGGAAACGGGTTGGGGCGCTGGAACACCATGCCCACGCGCTGGCGAAGGCGGCAGATGTCGTAATCGCCCAGGATATCTTGACCATCGAGCGCAATCTTGCCCTCGATGCGGCAGTCCTTGATGCCATCGTTCATGCGGTTAAAGCAACGCAGCAACGTCGACTTGCCGCAGCCCGAAGGACCGATAAACGAGGTAATCTGCTTGTCGCGGATCTTGATGGACACATCCTTAAGCGCGTGGTGATCGCCATAGAACAGGTCGAGGCCCTCGACATCGATGCGCGTCGGCGAGGTGGCAAGGTCCTCTGCCGTGGGGCGAGTCGCATCCCCAACTTCGCGCTCATGCGCGGCCTCGGCCTGCGCTTCCATTAGCTCCTCGAGCTCCGTGGGCCCCACAGCCGCAGCAGCCGTCATACCGCATACCTCCACATCGATATCAAATCAGCAGTATCGATAGTAAAAATCGCAGCTCATATATGCGTGAGCGTATTGTCAAGTATTTGTAAGGACCTCCTCGATACGCGACGGGCAATCATATCGACCGTGCACACCCAAGCGTCCGCTCAGACACGAAGATAAACCGCACGCGCCAAACCCCAAGCGGCACAGCCGGTAAACGATATACTCTAGAGCCAAAGGAGACCATCCCGTCGAAAGCGAAATCAGTGAAGCATCTTACCCCTCTTGTAAAGCGTTCCGCGCAGCTGACCGTTGGCCTTGCCTGCGCCGTCGCCCTTGTCGCCGGTATTCCGTCCGTCGCCGGCGCCCAAGTGCTCACGACCGATAACATCTGCGGCAAAGCCGCCGATGCACGCGGCATTGCAGCCGAAGACCTGCCCGATATCGATGCCTCCAATGCGTTTGTCATGGGTAAAAACGGCACCGTCTACTATGCCCGTAGCGCCGACGAGCAAGTCAAAATCGCCTCGATCACCAAGGTCATGACTGCAATCCTCGCGGTCGAGAACTGCAAAATGGACGAGAAAATCACCGTGAGCAACGCGGCGGCAACCGTAGGCAACTCGACCGCGGGACTCCTCGAAGGCGACGAGCTCACCGTCGAGCAAGCGCTGCGCGGCCTGATGATCCCCTCGGGCAACGACGCCGCCATCGCGCTTGCCGAACACGTGGGCAAAAAACTTGACCCCAAGACCAAAGATGCCGTCGCTACGTTTGTAAAAGCCATGAACGAGCAGGCCAAGAAGCTCGGCTGCACGGGAACGCTCTTCGAGAACCCGCACGGGCTGGATTTTGACGAATGGGCCGGCGATATGCATTCAACCGCACACGATGTGGCATTGATGATGCAAGAGGCCATGAAGGACGACACGATTCGCGAAGTCATGGCGAGCAAAGATCCCTGGATCGAAGTGACGGGCGCCGACGGCTCCGATCATTCGCATTCCATGGATACGCACAATGTTTTATTGGGCCAAGACGGCAATATCGGCGGTAAGACCGGCACCACCGACGATGCCGGATACTGCTTTGCAAGCGCCTACAATCGCGATGGCGACGAGATCTATACCGTTGTCTTGAACTCCAGCACCACCGACCAGCGTTTTGCCGATACGGCCACACTTGCTAGTTGGTATTACGACCACAAGGTAACGGTCGAAATCGCCAATACGCAAAAGAAGACCGCCAACGGAAATCCGCTGATGGCACGTGTCAGTCAAACCGACTGGACAGACAAAACGATCGACGCCACGCTTGCCGACCCCACCGCGCAGGCAACGATGTTCTCACTCGCCGGCGAAGTGACCGAAAAGGTTAGCTACGATGACCTTTCGGGCACGGTACATGTTGGCGATAAGGTGGGCAGCGTTACGCTTAAGCAGGACGGCACCAAGATTGCCGTCATGGACCTGGTTGCCGACGAGGAAGGAACGGGGCCCAATCCCATCGAGTGGCTGCTCGTGAAGCTCGACCGCCTGGGCCGCCGCATCGACAACCGCCCGCTCACAGCCGAGAGCGAGACCGTAGCCAAGGCTCCTGAGGTGTAGGGCCAAAGCGTTATCACATCGAACCAAATGAGGCGTCCAACGGGGCGCCTCATTTTTTGAGGTTTCGAATCCCCAGCTAACGTTCTCCATACCAAAAAGGGCCCCTTACGGAGCCCTTCTTCAAATTCGTACTGGCGGAGAGCTGGGGATGTCCGGGCATGCTACGCATGCCCTCCGGCTTCAAAGCCTAGCGGCTTTTCGCCCACGGGCGACAAACGCTTTCGCGTTTGCTTAACGCCCGTGCCCTCTCGGGTTCGAATCCCCAGTTAACATTCTTCTAATCAAAAAAGGGCCCCAAATGGGACCCTTCTTTCAAGTCATACTGGCGGAGAGCTGGGGATTCGAACCCCAGATGCCCTTTTGGGGCATACTCGCTTAGCAGGCGAGCACCTTCGGCCTCTCGGTCAGCTCTCCGTAACAGCCGTTCCATAGTAACCAAACACTCGAATCCGGGCAAGGGGAATTTTTGATAATTGGCCGGCAGGCTTTCCTCCCCCATAAATCAAACCCCTACCCCAACGACCGGCTGAGGGATCCGAGCTCATCGTTTCCCATCGTGCGCCACATTTGGAAGATGCAGACGCGTGCCAGGAAAAAGAAACCGTTATCGACCAGCTGCACAGCAGCGTCTGCCAGCTGGTTGGACACGGCCGGCACCGGCGGCAGTTCGAGCCCGGCCTTACTGATGGTCTCAACCGCTTCCTCGAACGTCGGTGGCTCATTGACACCCATCTCGTTCATAAGGCCCTGCATTTCCTCCAGTGCGTTGCTACCCGACTCCTCGCCGCGCGGTACCAATCGGTAGCACGCCAACGCCAGCTCGAGCTGATCGCAGTTCCAGTAGGCAAACGCTAGGCGATAGAACAGGTAGCCGATTGCGGTACGGTCACTGGCAATGCGCAGGCCGTGGCGCGCCACCTCAATGACCTCGTCATAGCGCTCCAGACGCGCCAGCACGTTGATGAGTGCAAAGTGTGATTGCATGGATGAGCGCGCCAGATCGTAAAGATGACGCACCTCGGGCAATGCCCGCTCAAAATCCTCCTGATCGGCGTAAAAGCTGCAAATCTCATGCTGGGCAAAGTACAGCGCATCGGGAGCGCGCAAAATACGAACGGAGCGGTCTTCCTCCATTACCGGCAGCACCATACGCACCAGTTGGTTGTCGCAAAACTGCGTCTGGACCGGTCCTGTCGCCAAAAGCTCGGCAACGGCGCACTTGGCCTCCAGCTCCTCAACAAGACGGGAAAAGCCCTCAAACGCACCCGCGCGGTCGACTTTTGCCCGCTCGCGCAACTCAGCGACGCGCGCCACATACGGGTCATCGCCCTCCTCCATAACCTCAAGCTCATCAGCCGTATCGGCAAGCAGCAGGTCGCGCAACGCCGGCGGCAGCGAACGGTGGTCGTCACGCGGGCGAGCATGAACCTCAGCGGGCTCAATCGCATCCGGCGCGTCCGACTCATATGCCTCAAGCATGCGCTTGCACGGCATATCATCCATATCCATGCTTTCAAAATTCTTAGCGGCGGGAACGCAATTGGCCAGATAGGCCGCACGTCCAAAGGAATATGTTGCAATGATGCGCTCGCCCTGCTCGCCATCGGGAGCCGCAATCTGAACGTAGCAGCGCGTAATGCTGGCACCGGCAGCAAAACAAGCCGCTGCCAGCGTGAGCGCCACGCGCGCATCGTGCTCGGTGGCCCAAATCGCACGTACGTCCTCGTCCAACTCACGCCAGACGTCATCCTGGGCGTCGTATTCACGTTGAGGCATGGCATCCACGACCGAGCGCCCAAACCGAACGAGCATAATCCCCTCGGCAACGTTTGCCCGATAGGTATAGTCAAGCCGCGTGACCACGTTGAGGGCTTCGACCGCGCGCGCAAAACGGGTGCGCACGTCCCACTCACCGCCTGGCTGGCAAGCTACCGTACCCGGTTTGCCCCACGGGTTGTCACTCGAGGCCGTATCGAGCAGTCGGGGAACATCGTTGGTCGTCTTGGCGATATGCCACGCGTCAAAGAGCGCGCAGCCCTCAAGGCTCGGCGAGGATGCCGCAGGGGCCAATCCGGCCCCAATACGCTCAAGGATGCCGGAGAGGCGGTTAAGACGACACTCGATAGCAAGCAGCATGTCGATCTCGTCCTGGTCCAGCAGGCTACGATCAAAATTGAGATAGAACAGCTTTGAGCGGTCGATACGCGCTAGGCCCATCTCGGACTTGGCAGCGATGGTGCGCAGTCGGGGCAAATCGACCTCGCTCATAAGGGCGGCGGCATAACGCTCGATACCGCTCGGATTATCGGCATGGTCAACGCGGTAGAGCAGCGTCTCGATAGCATCGGGGAGCGGTGCCGTGTTAAAGCCCAAAAACACTTCGACCGGCTCGGGCAACTTTACGAGTTTGATCTTGTTGGCGGTGTTTTTTATACCCTCATCGAGCTCGTCGGCAGGTACCGTGTTCGCAAGAGCGTTTTTGGGGTCGGCAAATATCACGTAGCGCAAGAACATCGAGGCCATAAACTCGCCATAAGGGAGAGCACGGCTCGAATTCCATGTCTCGTGGTCGGACTGCTCACGCATGGCCCCTTCGGGAGAGCCGACCGTTCGCGCGCAAGCGCGCATTGCACCGTTGGCTCCCCGCACCAAAATCTCGCCAACACTGGAATCGGACTCGTCAAGGACCAATTTCATGTCGGGGTTCTTGGGCAATGGCACTTTCTGAACAGGGCCGTCAACCTTATAGACCTCACCTGACACGCTCACGTAGCCCAAAAGCGATATGTGACTTTTGCCTACGAATTCGACGACGTAGCAAGACTCTTTAGGATCCTCGCCAAAAACTTTCCAGACAACACCATACGAGCGCCCCGCGGGTTGCTCTGGCATCGATGGAAAACGCTTTTTGGGGTCGAGAAACCTGAGCTTGTATGTCGGACGCTCTGCCACGAAATATCACCCTGATCGGTCGTCTAGCGAAGGAGTGGTCGCGGATGGACCGCGACATCTACTCGGAATCTTACACGAGTCGATAAGAAATAGTCTCCCGCGGGCGGAGGCGCACGATTCCAGTCGAGTGTCTGGGGTCGAATGGCGGCGTAAAAGAAAAGCCCCCGTTGCCGGG
>NZ_JBNPLJ010000026.1:0-23409 GCF_050313415.1 Collinsella sp. SGI.184
ACGCCCAGAGTGGGATGCGGTTTCCGCTTTGGACTCCTGCCGGAAAGCGCGCCCCAGTCTGAAGGTTCAAAATGGGATGCGCTTTCCGAATCAAAGGCCTTGCGGAAAGCGCGTCCCAGAATCCGCGCCCAGAATGGGACATAGTTTCCGAAAGAAGGTCCTGAGGGAAGCTGTGTCCCGTTCGGAGCTGAAATACCGGGACGCAGTTTCCCTTACAAACAGAAGAAGGCGCGCTGCCTGCGGTTGATGCAGGCAGCGCGCCTTTTGCGTTGGGCCTCGTTGAGGTTCGAAGTCGTGGCTTGCGACCTTTAGGAGCGGGCGGCTCCGTCGACGGGGAGCACGGCGCCCGTGACGTAGGAGGACATGTCGCTCGCCAGGAAAACAAAGGCGTTGGCGACATCCTCGGGCTCGCCCATGCGACCCAGCGGAATGGTGGCGATGATGGGCTTGATGACCTCTTCGGGCAGGTTGGCGACCATATCGGTCTTGGTTACGCCGGGTGCGACGGCATTGACGCGAATGCCCATGGGGGCGAGCTCGCGCGAGAGCGACTGGACCATGCCGTTGACGGCAAACTTGGACGTGGGATAGCCGACGCCGGAGGGCTGACCGTACTTGGCGACCATCGAGCTCGTGGTGGTGATGGTGCCGCCGTGGCCGGCCTCGGTCATGATCTTGGCGGCCGCCTGGTGACCGTTAAAGACAGCGACGACGTTAAGGTCCATGACTTTGGCGAACTCCTCGGCCGTGTAGTTCAAAAGCGGCGAGCGCTGGGAGATGCCGGCGTTGTTGACGACCGTGTCCAAGCCGCCCATGTCGGTTGCAGCCTGGGTAAAAGCCTCGGTCACGGCCTCGAGTGAGGTGAGGTCGCAGGAGCGGCCCCAGACCTTGGCGTCGGGATAGGCGGCCGCCAGCTTCTCAACGGCCGCGTCGGCAGTCTCCTGGCGCGAGCCAAAGACGGTGACGGCGGCGCCCTCTTCGATAAAACGGCAGGCGATGGCATAGCCGATACCGCGCGTGCCTCCGGTGACGATTGCTTTCTTGCCCTCGAGCAACATAGTGCTTCCTCTCATCGCGGGCGGTCATTCTCAGCACAGCGTGTCGGTAGCCGGAATCGACCGCGTTTGCATATCGGTGAACGGTAGCGCGCGTTACCGATGAGCGGCTCGCGCAAATGTGCTCTGCCGTTGTGCTTAGGGCGGGAGGCAATAGGGCTCCCGTCCCACATCGGACGGGAGCCCTCAAAGTGCGTATTGCTAGGCGAGCGTTGGGTTAGTTGGCCATGACGCCTTCGGTCCAGGCCTCGACGTTCTCGATGCGCAGGACGTTGGCGACCTCGGCCACGCAGTCGACGCTGGCAAGCTCGGCCGCGGCAGCCTGGACGTCCTTCTCGAGCGCGCGGTGCGTCAGGAAGATGACCGAGCAGGCATCGCTGGCGCCCGACTTGCCGTCCTCGACCTGGTTGATGAGCGAGATCGAGATGTTGTGCTTGGCAAAGATGTCGACCGTCTCGGACAGGGCGCCCACGCGGTCGGCGACCTTCAGGCGCACATAGTACTTGGTCTGGAGCTCGTCCATGGGCTTAAAGGCGAGGTTGTGGCCATAGGGCTCAATCTCGGGCAGCGGAGCCACGCCGCGGCTGATCTGCTCGGAGAGCGACAGGATGTCGCCCACGACAGCACTCGCGGTGGGGAAGGAGCCTGCGCCCGCGCCGTAGAACATGGTCTCGCCCACGGCGTCACCCACCACGTAGACGGCGTTCATGGCGCCGTTGACCTTGGCGAGCATGTGGTCGGCGGGGATCAGCGTGGGATGCACGCGGACGTCGACGCCGGCGTCGGTGTTGCGGGCGATGCCGAGCAGCTTAATGGTGTAGCCGAGCTCGCGGGCCTGGGCGATGTCCTCGGCGCCGATGGTGCGGATACCCTGCTGGTACACATCGTCGGTGGTCACGCGGGTGCCAAAGCCGATGGAGGCGAGGATCGCCGTCTTGCTGGCGGCGTCGAAGCCGTCGACGTCGGCGGACGGGTCGGCCTCGGCGTAGCCCTTGGCCTGCGCGTCGGCAAGCACGTCGGCGTAATCGGCGCCCTCGGCGTCCATGCGCGACAGGATATAGTTGGTGGTACCGTTGAGAATGCCGGCGATGGTCAGGATCTTGTTGCCCACCAGGTCGTGCTCGAGCGTGCTCACGATGGGGATGCCGCCGCCGCAGCTGGCCTCGCACTTAATCTGCACGCCGCACGTGCGCGCCTTCTCGGCAAGCGTCTCGACGTGGCGGCCCAACAGGGCCTTGTTGGCAGAGACGACGTGCTTGCCGTGCTCAAAGGCCGTGGTGAAGATCTCGGTCGCGGGATGCTCGCCGCCGATCAGCTCGACGACGATATCGACGGCTGGGTCGGTAACGACGTCATGCCAGTCACTCGTAAAGGCCTCGCGCTCAATACCGGCTGCCTCGGCCTGCTCCCAGGCAAGCGCGCAGGCGCGGGTCAGCTTAAGGTCGATGCCGTAGGCGGCCAGGTACTCATCGTGGTGGCTCTTGATCAGACGGGCCACGCCGCCGCCGACGGTTCCCAGACCGATCAGACCGACGTTCACGGTGCGCAGGGGTTCGCTCATAGATAGCTCCTTCGTGCATCTTATAGATTGATTGATCAAGTAATGCTGAGTGCATTCTAGCGTGAACCGAGAGCGCGCGCTCGCCAGTCAACAGGAGTCGCACAAAACGGCACCCCCGAAACGCTGCGGAAACATTGGAAACATGCTCGCTACAAACGAACTTCCGTAACAAACTGTCAACGTTTGCGCCATAAGGTTTGCCCCGTACCGCAAGACGGCCGCACCGCGGCCAGCGAAAAAGGGGGACACCATGTTCAACATCAACAGCACGCTCAGCCGTAGGAACTTTCTCGCCGGCGCCGCGGCGCTCGGCAGCGCTGCCGCACTCGCCGGTTGCTCGTCGGGTGGCTCGGACGGCGGCTCCGCCGATGACGGTAAGACCTTCAAGATCGGTGTCATCGGCCCTCTGACCGGCGCCGCGGCAACCTATGGCGTTTCGGCCGAGAAAGGTGCCAAGCTCGCCGCCAAGGATTTCTCGACCAAGGATCTCAAACTCTCGCTTAAGTCCGAGGATGACGTCGCCGACGGCGAGAAGGCCATCAACGCCTTCAATACCTTGTGCGACTGGGGCATGCAGGCGCTCGTCGGCCCCGTCACGACTGGTGCCGCCGTCGCCGTCTCGGGCGAGATCGCCGACGATATGCTCATGGTCACGCCTTCGGCCTCGTCGCTCGACGTCACCAAGGATAAGACCACGGTCTTTCAGGTTTGCTTCACCGATCCCACCATGGGCGCCAGCGCCGCGAAGTTCCTGGCCGAGAAGTATGTAGACGCCAAGATCGCCCTGTTCTACAACTCCGGCGATACGTATAGCTCGGGCGTTGCCGACGCTTTTGCCGAGCAGGCCAAGGCTTCCAAGCTCGATATCGTCGATACCGAGACCTTTAAGGACGACTCTTCCACGAGCTTTACCAACCAGCTCACCAAGGCCAAGGAGGCCGGCGCCACGCTTATCTTTGCCCCGATCTATTACACGCCGGCGTCCGTCCTGCTCAAGAACGCCAAGGACATGGGCTACGAAATGACCCTCATGGGCACCGACGGCATGGACGGCCTGCTCTCCGTTGAGGGCTTCGACACCTCTCTTGCCGAGGGCGTGCTGCTCATGACCCCGTTCTCTGCCGACGATGAGAAGAACGCCGACTTCGTCAAGGCATATAAGGACGCCTACAACGAGACGCCCAACCAGTTTGCCGCCGATGCTTATGACTGCATCCACGCGATTGTCGAGGCAATCGATGAGGCGGACATCGACATTACGGTCGACGGCGCCGACATTGCCGGCGACCTTGCCAAGGCTATGCGCAAAATCAAGATTGAGGGCCTGACAGGCGAGCTCACGTGGAACGACGAGGGCCAAGTCGAGAAGCCCGCTACGGCCTATGTGATTCAGGACGGCAAGTACATCGCCGCCTAAGTGCATATAACGAGACCGGTGGGGCCATGTTATTCAGGGCAGGAAAGCTTGTAACAAAACGGAAACATTACTTTCACACAATAAAGTCGCTAAACTGTATAAACCGACAGAAATACGCATAATTATGGATAAATGGACAAGGCAAAAGAAAAGTTGAAATAATCGCCACTTTTCTCAACTAAAGCGTCTACTATTTTGCGAACGCCGAAGACGGCGGAGGATGGCCTGTCGGGTAACCGAAACCCGACGAGATTTGAGAGGAGAGCCGCATGTCGAGCCTCACCGGTAAGTCATTGAACCCTGTTATGAATCGCAGGAGCGTTATCGCGAGCGCAGCAGGTCTGGGGGCGATGTCCATTCTAGCTGGCTGCTCCTCCAACGGCGGCGACAGCGGTTCCGCTTCGAGCGACGCTTCGTTTAAGATCGGCACCATTGGCCCGCTGACCGGTGCCGCCGCGTCTTACGGCAAGTCCGTTACCCAGGGCGTCGAGCTTGGCTGCAAGGACTTCTCCACCAAGGAGCTGCCGCTTGCCAGCAAGGCCGAGGACGACCAGGCCGACGGCGAGAAGGCCGTCAACGCCTTTAATAACCTGCTCGACTGGGGCATGCAGGCCCTCGTCGGCCCGACCACCACGGGTGCGTCGGTTGCCGTTGCCGCAGAGTGCAGCAACGACCCCAAGACATTCATGATCACCCCGTCCGCGTCCTCCGAGGACGTCACCGACGGAAAGGATTGCGTCTTCCAGGTTTGCTTTACCGACCCCAACCAGGGCGTCAACGCTGCCAAGTTCCTGGCAGAGAAGTATGCGGACGAGAAGTTCGTGCTGTTCTATAACTCCGGCGACGCTTATTCTTCGGGCATTGCAGATTCCTTTAAGGCTCAGGCCGCTGAGTCTAAGCTCGAGATTGTTGACGAGGAGACCTTTAAGGACGACTCCGCTACGAGCTTTACCAACCAGCTGACCAAGGCCAAGCAGGCCGGCGCCACCATGATCTTTGCGCCGATCTACTACACGCCGGCGTCCGTCCTGCTCAAGAACGCCAAGGACATGGGCTACGACGTCAAGATGATGGGATGCGACGGCATGGACGGCATCCTGGGCGTCGAGGGCTTCGACACCTCTCTTGCCGAGGGTCTGCTGCTCATGACCCCGTTCTCCGCCGACGACGAGAAGAATGCCGACTTCGTCAACGCTTACAAGGATAAGTACGGCGATACCCCCGACCAGTTTGCCGCCGATGCCTACGACGGCGTGCACGCGGTGGTCGAGGCCCTCAAGGAGGCCGGTCTTGGTGTCGACGCCGACCCGACCGAGGTCGCCGAGAAGCTGCCCAAGGCTATGCTCAAGATTACCGTTGACGGTCTGACCGGCAAGCTCTCCTGGAACGACAAGGGCCAGGTCCAGAAGGATCCTACGGCGTATGTCATCACCGACGGCAAGTACGTACTGGCCTAATAGGCCGCCTTACATAGAGCGGTTTTGATCCCAAGCAGGGGAGGTTTTCGCCTTCCCTGCTTGCTTGGTATCTGGGGACAACGTAACGTCCCTGTTTCATACATCAACTGGAAACCTATTCGAAAGGGGGATGTGGAACATGACGGTCTTTATCCAATACCTGGTCAACGGCCTGTCCATGGGCAGCGTCTACGCCATCATCGCGTTGGGCTACACCATGGTCTACGGTATCGCCAAGATGCTCAACTTCGCTCACGGCGATGTCATCATGGTCGGTGCCTATGTCTCGTTCTGCGCCACGTCGTATCTCGGCCTCCCGGGCTGGGCATCTGTAGTTCTCTCTTGTGTGGTCTGCACGGTTCTCGGTGTTCTCATTGAGGGTCTGGCCTATAGGCCGCTGCGCCAAGCAGGCCCGCTGGCCGTTCTGATCACGGCCATCGGTGTGTCCTACTTCCTGCAGAATGCCGCGCAGCTTCTGTGGGGCGCCACGCCCAAGAACTTCACTTCGCTCGTCACCTTCCCGGTGCCGGAGTTCTTGGCCAAGTTCAACGTAAGTGCCGTCTCGCTCGTCACCATCGTCGCCTGCCTGGTTATCATGGCCGGTCTGATGATCTTTACAGGTAAGACCAAGATGGGCAAGGCCATGCGCGCCGTGTCCGAGGACAAGGCCGCCGCTCAGCTCATGGGCATCAACGTCAACCGCACCATCTCGATGACGTTCGCCATCGGCTCCGCCCTTGCCGCCATCGCCGGTGTGCTCCTGTGCTCCTACTCGCCGGTTCTGCAGCCCACCACGGGCGCCATGCCTGGCATCAAGGCCTTCGACGCTGCCGTTTTCGGCGGCATCGGCTCCATCCCCGGTGCCTTTGTCGGCGGCATTCTCATCGGCATCATCGAGGCGATGGCGCAGGCTTACATTTCCACGAGCCTTGCCAACTCCATCGTCTTTGGCGTTTTGATCATCGTCCTGCTCGTCAAGCCTGCCGGCCTCTTGGGCAAGTACGTACCCGAGAAGGTGTAGGTGAGCGTTATGAAGTTTCTTACAGACAAGCAGACGCGTCACGACTTTGTCACGTACGCCATGTGCGTTGTGGCGTTCGCCATCGTGTTCTTTATGCAGTCTAACCACATGATTCCGCGCATGATTGTCGGTCAGCTGGTTCCCATCACGGCCTATATCGTCATGGCCATCTCGCTCAACCTCGTCGTCGGCATCGCGGGCGACTTGTCGCTGGGCCACGCGGGTTTTATGAGCGTCGGCGCCTATACGGGAATCGTCACCGCCGTCGCGCTGGAGAGCGCCGTTCCGTCCGACCCGGTGCGTCTGATCATCAGCATTGTGGTCGGCGCTATCGCCGCTGCCATTCTGGGCTTCCTGATCGGTATTCCGGTTCTTCGCCTGAGCGGTGACTACCTGGCCATCGTAACCTTGGCCTTTGGCGAGATTATCAAAGAGATCGTTACCTGCCTCATTGTGGGCGTCGATTCCCGCGGCCTGCACGTGATCTTTAACATCACGGGCAATTCCACGATCGACGACCTACACCTGCTCGAAGACGGCACCGCTATCATCAAGGGTGCCCAGGGCGCATCTGGTGTTTCGACCTACTCGACGTTCCTTGCTGGCGCCATCCTGGTTATGGTTGCGCTCGTGATTGTGCTCAACTTGGTCCGCAGCCGCACCGGTCGTGCCATCATGGCCGTGCGCGATAACAAGATCGCTGCCGAGTCCGTGGGTATCTCCGTCACCCAGTACCGCATGATCGCCTTCGTGGTTTCCGCCGCTCTCGCCGGTGCTGCCGGAGCCCTCTTCGGCGGTAACTTCTCGCAGCTCTCCGCCACTAAGTTCGACTTCAACACGTCGATTCTCATTCTGGTGTTCGTGGTCCTGGGCGGTCTGGGCAACATGCGCGGTTCCGTCATCGCGGCGGCGCTGCTCACGGTGCTCCCCGAGCTGCTCCGTCAGTTCTCGGACTACCGCATGCTCATCTACGCCATCGTGTTGATTCTGGTCATGGTCTTTACTAACAACCCGCAGCTCAAGGCGTTCTTCGCGCGCATTAAGGACCGCTTTGCTTCCAAGAAGGAGGTGGCAACCGATGCCCAGTAAGTTTGAGTTCAACAAGGGCAAGATGGTCCCGTATCCTTCTGGCGCCATCGTTCCCGACCGCGACCTGGGCGAGCGCCCGGCGCTCGAGTGCATCCACCTGGGCATTGAGTTCGGCGGCCTTAAGGCGGTCGACGACTTTAGCCTGACCATCGGTAAGACCGAGATCGCCGGTCTCATCGGCCCCAACGGCGCCGGCAAGACCACGGTCTTCAACCTGCTCACCAAGGTGTACCAGCCCACGCACGGCACCATCCTGCTCGACGGTGAGGACACCTCGGGCAAGTCCGTCTACCAGGTCAACCGCATGGGTATCGCTCGTACCTTCCAAAACATCCGCCTGTTCAACACCATGACGGTGGAGGACAACGTAAAGGTCGGCCTGCACAACCAGGAGCGCTACTCCGGCTTTGAGGGCGTGCTGCGCCTGCCGACGTATTGGAAGCACGAGAAGGCCGCCCATGAGCGCGCCATGGAGCTTCTGTCTATCTTTGATATGGAACATCTGGCAAACGAGCAGGCCGGCTCGCTACCTTACGGCGCTCAGCGTCGTTTGGAGATCGTCCGCGCGCTTGCCACCAATCCCAAGCTACTACTGCTCGACGAGCCTGCCGCCGGCATGAACCCGTCCGAGACTGCGGAGCTCATGGCGAACATCGTCAAGATTCGCGACACCTTTGGCATTGCCATCATGCTCATCGAGCACGACATGTCGCTTGTCATGAATATTTGCGAGGGTATCTGCGTGCTTAACTTTGGCAAGGTCATCGCCAAGGGCACGGCCGAGGAAATCCAGAACAACGAAGCCGTTATTGAGGCTTATCTGGGCAAGCAGGATAAGGGGGAGAACTAAATGGCAGAGCCGATGCTTTCCGTCTACAACATCAACGTCTGGTACGGCGCCATCCACGCCATTAAGGACATCTCCTTTAACGTTAACGAGGGCGAGATCGTTGCCCTGATTGGCGCGAACGGCGCCGGCAAGTCCACGACGCTCAAGACTGTCTCGGGCCTGCTGCGCTCCAAGACCGGCTCCATCAAGTTTATGGGCGAGGACATTATCCATACGCCCGCCGACAAGCTGGTTGGCAAGGGCCTGTCTCAGGTACCCGAGGGGCGTCGTGCCTTTTTGCAGATGACGGTCGAGGAGAACCTGGAGATGGGTGCCTATACACAGCCCAAGTCCACGGTTGCCCCGGGTCTCGAACGTGTTTACGAGCAGTTCCCGCGCCTGAAGGAACGCCGTCGCCAGGTGGCCGGCACCCTTTCGGGCGGCGAGCAGCAGATGCTCGTTATGGGTCGTGCCCTTATGAGTAACCCCAAGCTGCTCATGCTCGACGAACCCTCCATGGGTCTGGCGCCGATCCTGATCGAGCAGATCTTCCAGATTGTCGAGGATTTGCACAAGGCCGGCACCACGGTGCTCCTGGTCGAGCAGAACGCGCAGATGGCGCTTTCCATCGCCACACGCGGCTACGTGCTCGAGACCGGCAAGATCACCATGACCGGCACCGGCCAAGAGCTGCTGCACGACGACAACGTCCGCAAAGCTTATCTTGGTGGTTAATCCATCCAGTAATAGGGGCGCTGACCAACTCGGTCGGCGCCCCTTTTGAAATGATCCGTTGGCTTGGTATTTAAAGTGCGACAATGCCGTGTGGAAATAGAAGTGTCATCTGGGGGTCTATCTATGCTGTACGAGTTTTGTGCCGAGAACTTTGAGCGGGTGCCGGCGGCCATTGCGGCCGGTGCGGGACGCATTGAGCTGTGCGACAACCTTGCGGTTGGTGGCACCACGCCCTCGGCCGGCGTTATCAGCGCTACGACCAGCTATGCTCGCGAGCACGATGCACGGGTGATGTGCATGATCCGTCCGCGTGGCGGCGACTTTCACTACAACCAGGACGAGCTGCGCATGATGGAGATGGACTTGGGCCTTGCCGTAAGTGCCGGCGTCGATGGCTTGGTCTTTGGCTGCTGCAAGCCTTGTGCCGGCGGATGGGCGCTCGATGAACTTGCGTTGGGCGCCCTTGTGATGGCTGCGGGCTGCGCGACCGAGGAGTGCAAGCGCGAGCCCATCGACATCACCTTTCACATGGCGTTTGACCAGCTCTCGCCCGAGGCTCAGCTCGACGCGATTGACACGCTCGCCGACTGCGGCATAACGCGCATCCTGACGCATGGCGGTGCCGCCGGCACGCCGATTGAGGACAACCTGGAGCATCTGTCGCACCTTATCGACTACGCGGACGATCGCCTGACCATCCTTCCCGGCGGCGGCATTTCCGCGGCCAACCGCGATACCGTGGCTGCGGCACTGGGCGTCTCCGAGCTCCATGGCACCAAGATCGTGCCGCTGGAGGTATAACCCGTGCCCCTGGTATTTGACGTTCAGCAGGCGAGCGGGAAGCCCGACGACAACCGGCGCCCTGGCACCGCGTGCCCCTTTTGCGATACCGAGGAACTCGCCAATATCATCCGGCGCGACGGTGACTGTATCTGGCTCGAGAATAAGTTCAAGACCCTGCGCGCCACCCGTCAAACCGTGCTGATCGAGTCGGCCGACCATGACGCAGACCTGGTGACCTATGCGCCGGACGAGCTGCATCATGTGATGCGGTTTGCCCTGGGTTGCTGGCAGCAGATGATCGATTCACGGCAGTATCGAAGCGTGCTCATGTACAAGAACAAGGGTCCGCTCTCGGGCGGTAGTCTCGTTCATCCGCACATGCAGATTGTGGGTTTGGAGCAGGAAGATGGCTATGCTTCGCTGACTTCCGCCAATTTCGAAGGCATCAATGTCTGGCAACAGGGGAGAATTGCGGTCAACATCTCAACCGAACCGATTATGGGGTTCTTTGAGGTCAACGTTTCAGCTCCGCGGGGAATCGCCGCCAGCGATGACACGCGGGACCAAGCCGAGGCGGATCTCTTCGCCGATGCGATCCAGGTAGCTCTGCGTTATATCCTAAACGAGCACTACGGTGGCCGTGCAGAGTCGTACAACTTGTTCTTCTATCACCTGGGCGGTCGGACCATTGCCAAGGCGCTGCCGCGTTGGGTGGTTTCGCCCTACTTTGTCGGCTATCGTTTGGCCCAGGTCAATGCCGAGACGACGCTCGATATCGATGCTGAGCGCCTGCGCGCGCATCTGGAAACGCTCGTATAGCAAGACTAACACCCGCGTAATGCGGACAGCCTAGCGTGCCATGGCGTCGCGGCCGGCCTCGACGCGCTTGCGCTGGGCAGCGCGCTCCTCGCCGGTTAGACGCTCAAAGAGATGCCCGATAAGCGAGGCAAGTACCTGCTGAAACAGCGTTCCGCACATGACGGGAAATACGACTTCGCCCGGAAAGTATTGCGTGGCGATGACGGCGCCCGAAGAGATGTTGCGCATGCCACAGGTAAAGCACATGGTAGTCGTTTCGCTATACGGCAGATGCAGTGCGCGGGCGACCAGAATACCGACGACAAAGCCGCTGATGGCGAAGATCATAATAAAGAGGGCGACTTCCAAGCGCACCGCGTTCATGTGCAGCACGTACTCGCTCATGGCGGTGGAGTTCGACGCGATAACACCCATCATCATGAACTTGCAGGCGGGCGAGAGTGCGGGGGAGAGCTTCTCGTGTCCCCATCCGCGCGTGAGTTCGTTAATCACGATGCCGAGCAGGGCGGGGATAGCGATCATGAAGGCCATGTTCTGCATCATGCCCGACACGTCGATCGAGACGGTGGCGCCCAGCAAGAGCTTAAGCGTGAGCGGAATCGTAACGGGTGAGATAACCGAGGACGTCAGGATGATGGTGAGCGCGAGCGGGCCGTTGCCGCCGAACATGCTAATCCACATAAAGGCAGTGACTGCCACAGGTACGCTGTACTCGAGCACGATACCGCAGACTAGGTTGGGGTTGGAGCCAAAGAACAGCGACCCCATGGCATAGGCTGTTATGGGAATAAGCGCCGCCGAGACCAGCAGCGCCAAAATCAGGTGCAGCGGACGGCGGAATACTTCGGCTACCTGATGGAAGGTGTTGCTGAGGGCACCTTGGAACGTCATAAAGGCAAACAGGGTGGGGGCGATGGGCTTGAGTACGCCGATCTGCTGGGGAAAGAGCACGCCGAGCGTCACGCAAATCGGAACGATGATCTGCATATGCCCCGCGAGGAACTTACCCAGCCCAACCCATTGCTTCATATGCGCTTGTGACTCCCTTTGCTCGTGAATCCGTTTTGAATGGATATGCTAGACGCTCGCATGCGTCCGTGTGGCTGAAACGCCCGATTATTTCGAGGCTATTACCGCCCTCGTTTATCGAAACCACGGCGTGCTGGACGTTGTGCGTCCGCGCCGCACGGTATAATAAATCCGTTCAACAGATCTGCCTGCCGAAGTGGGCATACACAGAGGACTCATCGCTATGAACCGTGAGAGGTATCGCGGCGACCTGCCCCTATCGGGGGTGGGCGCCTATGTCATCGCTTAAGACAACGCATCGCTGGGCGGTCGCTCAGCAAAACCCCGAGCTCGAAAAGGAGCTTTCGGCTGGCCTGGGCATACCCGGGCTGGTGGCGCGCATTATGGTTGCGCACGGCATTACATCCATCGAGGAAGGCCAGCTTTTTTTGACGCCTTCGCTCGATCGCGACTGGGCGGACCCGCTCGTAATTCCGGGCATGGCGGTCGTCGTCGACCGCGTTGAGCGTGCTATTCGCAGCCACGAGCGCATCGCCGTCTTTGGCGATTTTGACGTCGACGGCATTACGTCGACTTGTCTGTTGACCGAGGCGCTGCGTTCGTTTGGCGCCAACGTCACGCCGTTTATTCCGCATCGTTTTGACGAGGGCTACGGCCTGTCGCGTGCGGCGCTCGACCGCGTTAACGAGCTCGCTCGCCCCCAGCTGATCGTGACCGTCGATAACGGCATTGCCGCCAAGGAAGAGGCCTCCTATCTGGAGAGCCTGGGGATCGATTTGGTGGTCACGGACCATCACGAGCCGTCCGACCAGGTGCCGCAGGGCGTGCCCCTGACCGACCCCAAGCTCGAGGACAAGGGTCCCTCGCGCGAGCTTGCCGGTGCCGGCGTGGCACTCAAGCTGGTGCAGGTCCTGGGCGAGCGTTTGGGCAAGCCGTCGTATTGGCGTTCGCTGATAGAGGTCGCGGCGCTGGGCACCGTGTCCGACATGATGCCGCTTACGCCCGAGAATCGCGCACTGGTCGCCGAGGGCATCCAGCAGATGCGCGCGACGGCCCGTCCCGGCTATATCGCGCTTGCCGCACTTGCCAAGGCCGACCTTTCTACCATTACGGCCGACGGCCTGTCGTTTTCGCTCATCCCCCGTCTGAATGCTGCCGGCCGCATGGCCGATCCCAAGCTGGCGCTCGACCTGCTGCTTGCCCGCGACCCCATCGAAGCGAGCGCGCTTGCCGCCGAGCTCGAGGAAATCAATCGCCAACGCCGCGAGATCGAGGCCGAGCTTACGCGCGATGCCATGGCGA
Organism: Collinsella sp. SGI.184; assembly: GCF_050313415.1. Lineage (NCBI taxonomy): Bacteria > Bacillati > Actinomycetota > Coriobacteriia > Coriobacteriales > Coriobacteriaceae > Collinsella > Collinsella sp. SGI.184. The sequence continues at coordinate 13,098 of NZ_JBNPLJ010000026.1, forward strand.
AGGTCGAGGAGACTTATGACGGCGGGCGCGCAATCGTCGTGGGCGGCGAGGGCTGGCACGAGGGCGTCAAGGGCATCGTGGCGAGCCGCTTGACCAATCGCTATCACGTGCCGGCGCTGCTCTTCTCGATCGAGGATGGCGTTGCGCGCGGATCGGGCCGCTCGGTGGGCAAGATCAACCTGTTCGACGCCGTCGAGCGTTGCTCCGACCTGCTGATTCGTCGCGGCGGGCATGCCGGTGCGGTGGGTGTGACCATCGAGGCATCCAAGCTCGATGAGTTCCGCCGTCGCCTTTCGGCCGTGCTATCGGAGCTTCCCGCCGAGGACTTTGAGGACACTGACGAGGTTGCCGCCACCGTTGATCTCTCCGAGCTAAATATCGAGACCATCGAGCAAATTTCCCGTCTTGAGCCGTTTGGCCAGGGCAATAAGGTGCCGCTTCTGGCCGCCGAGGGCGTGACGATGTGCGATCGCGCCGTGGTGGGCAAAACCGGCGAGCACATGCGCTTTGTGGCGACCGATGGTGCCGCGAGTGTGCCGGCCATCATGTTCCGCGTGCCGCAGATCGATAGGCTCATCAATTGCGACAGCGCCGTCGACTTGGTGTTCGAGGCCGTGGCCGAGCATTGGCAGGGACGTGTGAAGCCCAAGCTCATGATCAAAGATGTCTTGGTGCGCGATACCGCGGCGCCCAATATCGACGATCCGGCATGTGAGCTTCGCCGCGGCGTGCAACCGGCGGATTCTGGCCTGCGCCTGGAGTCGCGTAAACGCGAGACGCTCGCCCAGCTTTCTTATACCGAGCTCACGCGCTCGCTTATCCATAGCTTTATCGGCTCGAACCAGCCGCATCGCGCGCAGGTCGAGGCACTCGACGCGCTTGCCGACCATCAGAGCGTTTTGGCCGTTATGGGGACGGGGCGTGGCAAGTCTCTGATTTTCCATGTGCATGCCGCGCGCGAGGCGGTTCTTCGCGGGCGTGCGAGCATTTTTGTCTATCCTTTGCGTTCGCTCGTTGCCGATCAGGCCTATCACCTTTCCTCGACGATGGCCGCGCTCGGCATTGGTGTCGGCGTGCTGACTGGCGAGACCGTGGAGGCCGTACGCGATGACGTGTTCGCCGGCCTTGCTTCGGGTCGTACCGGTATCGTTCTCACGACGCCCGAGTTCTTGTCTATCCACCGCGATCGATTTGCGCGTTCTGGACGTATTGGCTTCGTTGTTATCGATGAGGCGCACCATGCCGGTCTTGCTAAGGGTGGTGACCGGAGTGCATACCTCGATATGCCCGATATTCTTAAAGCCCTGGGCGACCCCGTTGTCATGGCGGCAACGGCTACCGCGACGGCTCCAGTTGTGGCAGAGCTTGCTCGCGTATTGCCGATTACCAGCACGGTGGTCGACGAGACCGTTCGCGAGAACCTACAACTCGAGGACGATCGTGACCTTGCGAGCCGTGAAAATCGCCTGGTTTCGATCGTTGCGACGGGGGAGAAGACCGTCATCTACGTGAACTCGCGCGACCAGTCCGTGGCGCTCGCCAAGACGTTGCGCAAACGTGTGCCCGACTGCGCGACCCATATCGCGTTCTATAACGCCGGGCTTGCGCGTTCCGATCGCCGACGCGTCGAGGAGGCGTTTCGAGATGGCAGCCTGAGCTGCATCGTTTCAACCTCGGCCTTCGGTGAGGGCGTCAACCTGCCCGATATCCGCCATGTCGTGCTCTACCACATGCCGTTTGGCGCGATTGAGTTTAACCAGATGAGTGGCCGTGCCGGCCGCGATGGGCAGCCTGCCGTGATTCACCTGCTCTATTCGTCTCGTGACGCTCGTATTAATGAGCGCCTGCTCGATTGTTACGCGCCCGAGCGCGATGAGCTTGTCACGCTCTATCGGGCGCTGCAGACCATGTGGCGCTCCAATCGTGGCAAGACGGGGGACGATTCATTCTGCGCAAGCGATATCGACATTGCGCAGATGTGCCTTGCAATCGACGCGCGCACGCCGGTCGATGAGCGTTCGGTGGCAAGCGGCTTGGGAATCTTCGAAGAGCTCGGTTTCTGTCACGTTTCGGGGTTTGACGATACCCGTCGCATCGCGATGACCGAAAACCCCGGGCGCGTGCAGTTGAGCAGGTCGATCCGCTATTTGGAGGGCTTGCGCTCGCGCATGGAGTTCTCGGCTTTCCGGAGTTGGGCACTCGATTCGTGCGCTTCTGATATGCTTACCAAAATTAACCGCCCGATCGTACCGCGGACCTAGGGAAGGGGACCTCGATGGATGCCGCAGCCCGTACCGCCCATGATTCCGCCCTCCAGCCCTTTTCGGAGATGGAGCACTATACGCATGCCGATGATCTGCCGCCCGAGATTATGGCGGACAGCTACGACAAGCTGGAGCGCCTGTGCCTTAAATATATGAGTGAGGATGACTTCTCCAAGGTGGAGCAGGCCTACTGCTTTGCTGCCGAGAAGCACTGCAACCAAAAGCGGCGCTCGGGTGAGATGTACATTAACCATCCCGTCGAGGTGGCTATCATTTTGGCCGACCTTAAGATGGACTGCGATGTGGTGTGCGCTGCATTGCTGCACGATACCGTCGAGGATACCGATACCTCGCTTGCCGATGTTTCGGGTCTGTTTGGCGAAACCGTGGCAGAGCTCGTCGACGGCGTGACCAAGCTTACCAACATCGAAGTCGACAACATGGACGAAAAGCAGGCGCTTACGCTGCGCAAGATGTTCCTCGCCATGTCCAAGGACATTCGCGTCATCATCGTCAAACTCGCCGACCGCCTGCATAATATGCGCACGCTTGCCGCCCTGCGCGAGGACCGCCGCCTGTTTAAGGCGCGCGAGACCATGGATGTGTACGCGCCCCTGGCCGACCGCCTGGGCATGAGCTCTATCAAGTGGGAACTCGAGGATCTGTCCTTCTTCTACCTTGAACCCGACGCTTACCAGCGCATCGCCCGCATGGTGGCAGAGTCACGCGAGGTTCGCGAACGCTTTCTGGCCGAGACTATCAAGACGCTTACCGATGAGCTCGACCGCATTGGCCTTGAGGGTTTTCAGATCAACGGTCGTTCCAAGCACTATTGGTCCATCTATCAAAAGATGAAGCGCAAGGGCAAGGAGTTCTCCGAGATTTATGATCTGGTGGCGCTGCGCGTCATCACCCATTCGGTGCGCGATTGCTATTCCACGCTTGGTGCCGTGCATACTTTGTGGCATCCCATGCCCGGTCGTTTTAAAGACTATATCGCCATGCCCAAGGTCAATAACTACCAATCGCTCCACACGACGGTTATCGGCCCCACGGCCCGTCCGCTCGAGATTCAGATCCGAACCTACGAGATGCACGAGCAGGCCGAGTACGGCATCGCCGCCCACTGGCTATATAAGAAATCGGGCGGATCGTCTGCCTCCAAGACCAACGACGCACAGCGTCTGGACGATCAGATTAACTGGCTCAAGCACTCGCTCGATTGGGCAGCCTCTGACGAGATCACCGATGCCAAAGAATATCTGCACTCACTGAAGGTCGACCTGTTTGACCAGGAGATTTTTGTCTTTACGCCCAAGGGTGAGGTCATGGCGCTTCGTGCGGGCTCTACACCGCTCGACTTTGCCTACGCTGTTCATACCGAGGTCGGCAACCACTGCGTCGGCGCCAAAATCAACGGTGCGGTGGCTCCGCTCACGCACGAAATCAAGACGGGTGACCGTGTCGAGATCCTGACTAACAAGAGCTCCAAGCCGTCGCGCGATTGGCTCAAGATCGTCAAGACGCCTTCGGCCAAGTCAAAGATTCGCCGTTACTTCGCCGCTGCGACCAAAGACGATGACGCTGCTGCCGGTCGCGATATGCTGGCCAAGGACCTGCGCAAGCGCGGGTACGGCATCTCTACGCCGCGATCCACGCGTGCACTCAATGCCGTGGCGGAGCAGTTTAACTTCAAGCAACTCGAGGACCTGTTCGCAGCCGTTGGCGCGGGCAAGGTCGCCCCGCGCGCTGTGGGCAATAAGGTCGAGCAAATCTTGGATCCCAAGCCCGAGGAGCAGCTCACCAAGGCCGAAGCCATCGCTGAGGTCGTCAAACAGCCTGCCCGCGGTTCCAACCGCAAACCGCAAAAGCGTGGCAAGAGTGCGAGTAACGGCATTATCGTCAAGGGCGAGAGCAACAGCGGCCTGCTGGTTCGTCTGGCGCATTGCTGCAATCCGGTGACGGGCGACGACATCGTGGGCTTTATCACGCGCGGTCGAGGCGTCTCGGTGCATCGTGCCAACTGCCCCAACGTCAAGGGTCTCATGGAACACCCCGAGCGCATGATTGACGTGGAGTGGGATGGTGCTGCCGATACGCTTTTCCAGGTCGAGATCGTGGTCGAGTGCTTGGATCGTATGGGCTTGCTCAAGGATGTCACCATCGCCATTGGCGATGCAGGCGGAAATATCCTTTCCGCCGCTACCTCGACCAACCGCGAGGGCATTGCGACCCTGCGCTTTATGGTCGAGATTTCGGACGCGAGCGGTCTGGATCCGCTGCTGGCATCCATCAGCAGTGTCGACTCGGTCTATGACGCACGACGTCTGATGCCTGGCGAGGGTGGGGCTCAGCTTAAGCGTCGCGTATAGGCGTGACGAACGCACAACGGTAATGATATTGGCTACGTTCGAGGCATCGTTTGATGCCTCGACGCTTGTAGAAGGAGGACGTGCTCATGGTCGCTGCAGCTTTGGACTTAACCCCTTGGGGTACGGCTTCGATTGAGGCGCTTGTAAACGGCCCCATTCAGACCAACAGTTACGCCGTAATCTCGAGCGGCGAATGCCTGATTATCGATCCGGCCTGGGAAGGTGAGCGTCTTGTGGAACATATCTATGCCAAGCATCCTGACGCGCACGTGCTAGGCGCTGTCTGCACCCATGGCCATGCCGATCACGTAGGTGGCGTTGCCGGAGCGCGAGCCGCCGTCGGTAAGGGTTTCCTATATGAGTTAGGTGCGAAGGACGTGTTGGTATCTCGTGAGAATATCGAGGAGCAGCGAGCGATGTGGGGCATCGATACGCCCGATCCGGGCGAGCCGACGCGATTGCTTGCTGAGGGCGATACGATTGAATTGGGTGATATCTGCCTGCAGGTGATCGAGACGCCCGGTCACACACCGGGTGGCATTGTCTTGTTCGCCGCCACCGAGCAGGGAAGCATCGCCTTTGTTGGCGACACCCTGTTCCCGGGCAGCCACGGCCGCACCGATCTCGCCGGTGGAGACGAGGCGGCGATTCTGCGCTCGCTTTCCAAGCTCGCCCAACTGCTTCCAGCCGATACCGTTTGTTTAACGGGGCATGGTGATTCGACCACTATGGCGCGCGAGCTCATGCAGAACCCTTTCATGCAGATGTAGCTTTGTAGTCAGCTGCTTAAGCACGAGAAGTGTCCAAACGTCAAGATATTTTCCCCAACGGGCCGATTCCGTAGGGCAAACGGTCAAAAAAAGTCTGTTTGGACGATATTCGTGAACAAACGAACGTTTACGCTCGGGTACGCCGTGGTAAAATCTCATGCGTTATCGGAGCAACCTTACAGGAGGTTTCTTTTATGCTCGTCAACGCAGCAGACATGCTCAAGAAGGCCGAGGCCGGCAAGTATGCTCTCGGTGCCTTCAACACCAACAACCTCGAGTGGACTCTGGCTATTCTCCAGGCCGCCGAGGAGGCCAAGTCTCCGCTGATCCTTCAGTGCACCGCTGGTGCCGCTAAGTGGATGGGCGGTTTCAAGGTCTGCGCCGACATGGTCAAGGCTGCCGTCGAGGCCACGGGTGTTACCGTTCCCGTCGCCCTTCACCTCGATCACGGTTCTTACGAGGACTGCTTCAAGTGCATCGAGGCCGGCTTCACGTCCATCATGTATGACGGCTCTCACGAGGAAACCTTCCAGCTTAACCTCGATCGCACCAAGGAGCTCGTTGAGCTTGCCCACTCCAAGGGCATGTCCATCGAGGCCGAGGTCGGCGGCATCGGCGGCACCGAGGACGGCGTGACCTCCAACGGCGAGCTCGCTGACCCCGCTGAGTGCAAGCAGATTGCTGACCTGGGCGTCGACTTCCTCGCCTGCGGCATCGGCAACATCCACGGCGTGTATCCCGCCGACTGGGCCGGTCTTTCCTTCGAGCGTCTGAGCGAGATCAAGGCTCAGACCGGCGACCTGCCCCTCGTTCTGCACGGTGGTACCGGCATCCCCGAGGATCAGATCAAGAAGGCCATCTCCCTGGGCATCTCCAAGATCAACGTCAACACCGACCTGCAGCTTGTCTTCGCTGCCGCCACGCGTGAGTACGTTGAGGCTGGCAAGGATCAGCAGGGCAAGGGCTATGACCCCCGCAAGCTCCTGAAGCCCGGTCGCGAGGCCATCGTTGCCCGCACCAAGGAGCTCATGGAGGAGTTTGGCTCCGTCAACAAGGCGTAAGCGTCGCTAAACTACCCGCCGGAAGCCCCGTCCCCCTACACTGTTTCCTTTGCGCTCACCTGGCTTCGCCAGAAGTCGCGCCAAGGAAACAGTTCCGGGGGACGGGGCTTCCTTTGTTTAACGCCGCAGGGTTACTGGGCTGAATTAAGATGGCTACTGGCTTTGCCAGAAGTCGCGCAATGGGAAAAGCTCCGGGTGAACGGGGCCTCCTTCGTTAACTCGCTACGGGGTTACTGGGCTGAATTATTTATTTGACTACGCTCAGCGGTGTTGATGGCTCCCTTGTTGGGGCTTTCTTTTTATGTCGGTACAATGGTCTCGGGTTGTCGTTCTGCGTGGGAGTGGTTATGGCTGTCGTTAATGTTTTGCCTGCCGATGGAAAGGTTGTTGCCGAGGGCCCCGTTGGTTGCTCTGTTGATGTTTGTTGCGATGATTTTCGTCATCTCGACATTGGATTGCCACCTGAGATCCTTCGTCTCAAGGACGCCGGGTACCTGGCGCAGGCTGTTGCGGCTTGCGACCGTCTTTTGGAGCAGAGCCCTGATCCCTCGTTGGCCGCTTGCGTTCGTGCCGAGCGGTATCGCATGATCGAGACGTCGTTTCATTTTTCGGTGTCGCGCGATCAGGCTATTGCGATGATCCGCGAGGAGTGGCCGGAGTTTACCGAGGATCAGTTTGACGACCTGATCGATCGCAAGCGCATCGACTGGCGCTTTATCGATGGTGAACTGTTCGTTCTCGACAACTTCCTTGATTCTTTGCGTGTGTATCCCAAGGAGGTTCCGGGCCTGCGTCCCGATTCTACGGATGGAACTGCGCTGCGCAACCAGATGCTTAAGAAGATGGAATCACAGGGCGGGCTGTCGCGTGCCATTACGCTTAAAGCATCCGTGTCTGTTCCCGGTGCTCTGGAGGGGGAGGCCGTTCGCGCGTGGCTTCCCGTTGCCGCAGCCTGCCGCCAGCAGTCTCATATCGAGATTCTCGATATGACGCCGGAGGGGGTCCTTGCTCCCGCGAACGCTTTGGCGCGTACCGCCTCGTGGGTTTCCTCGGCTGATCGATCGTTCTCAGTGACCTATCGTTATCTGATTGATGCCGCTTATTGCGATATCTACGGGGGAGCGCTTCCGGCGCATCCGTGTATGGACGCGCCGCTGCCCAAGGATATTTCCGAGGACCGACCGCATATTGCATTCACGCCGTATCTGCAGCAGCTGACCGAACATGTTATCGATGGTCTCGAGGATCAGCTCGACCGCGCTCGGGCTATCTATGATTATTTGACGCATCATATCGACTATCGATATCAGCCACCGTATCTGCTTCTGGGCTCTATCGCCGATGACTGCGCGCATTCGCTTCGCGGTGATTGCGGTGTTATGGCGCTCACGTTTATCACCATGTGCCGCATCGCCGGCGTGCCCGCACGTTGGCAGAGCGGCCTGTACGTTGCGCCCGACTCGGTGGGCTCGCATGACTGGGCGGAGTTCTATACACCGCAGACGGGTTGGCTTAACGCCGATGTCTCGTTTGGATCCTCGGCACGCAGGATGGGGGAGGAATGGCGCCGCCGCCACTACTTTGGCAACCTCGATCCATGGCGCATGGTGGCAAACTGTCGGTTCCAGGCAGAGTTTGAACCCGTCTTTGACGGTATGCGTGAGGACCCCTACGATAACCAGATGGGCGAGGCCTCGGTTGACGGTCGCGGATGCCGCCAGCGCGAGATGCTCCGCACGGTCGAACTCATCGAAATGCTCGAAGTTCCATTTTCGGACTAATCTACGGAAAGCTGTGATAAACTAACTCACGCAACACGTGCCCGAGTGGCGGAATTGGCAGACGCAGTGGACTCAAAATCCACCGTTGGCAACAACGTGCGAGTTCGAGTCTCGCCTCGGGCACCATACATGCAAAAGAGCGTTCAAGGGGGTCGAGGCCCCCTTTTTCGTGCCGAACTCGCGTGAGCGCGCGGAGCGTTAAGCAAACAGGCCTGTGGCCTGTTTGTAGCGGAGCGTGGCGAGGGCGCCATGCGCCCGAAGCCCGGGGCTTCGCGAAGCGAAGGCCCTTCGAGTCTCGCCTCGGGCACCATACATGCAAAAGAGCGTTCAAGGGGGTCGAGGCCCCCTTTTTCGTGTACGTAATGTGATAACGAGCGGTACGTGTTATTATCGCCAAGGCGTTGTTTCCGCAATGCCCTAAAGAGGAACCCGAGGGTTCCCACCTTTTGGCGCCAATGAGCAGCTGACTGGTCATACAACTTAGATTCTCTTCCTCATATCGAGGATGTCTATGTGTACGACCTGGTTGCAAAGAAGCGCCGGGTTATTTTTTTATGAATGGAGGTAGGGAAAATAGCTAAGTCTGATGACACCCGCATCAACGACGAGATCACTGCATCTTCGTGCCGTTTGATTGGCGTCGATGGCTCTCAGCTCGGCCTGTTCGCCATCCGCGATGCCCAGCGCGTCGCCGACGATCAGGGTCTCGACCTTGTCGAGATCGCTCCCAACGCGGAGCCGCCGGTCTGCAAGGTCATGGACTACGGTAAGTTCAAGTACCAGCAGGCCATGAAGGCCAAGGCTGCTCGTAAGAACCAGTCCAAGGTCGAGGTTAAGGAAATGAAGTTCCGACCCAAGATCGACGTTGGCGACTACGAGACCAAGAAGGGCCACGTTCTGCGTTTCCTCAAGAAGGGCGCACGCGTTAAGATCACCATCATGTTCCGCGGCCGTGAGATGGCTCACCCGGAGCAGGGTCTTAACGTTCTTGAGCGTCTCGCCGAGGATCTTAAGCCTTACGCTACGGTCGAGTCCAAGCCTAAGATGGAAGGCCGTAACATGCTTATGCTGCTCGCCCCGATTAAGGGCGCCTTTGATGAGGATAAAGCGGCAAGTGATACTAAGTAACTAGTGTTCTGTAACCGATTAAGGAGTATTTCATGCCTAAGATGAAGTCCCACAGCGGCACCAAGAAGCGTTTCCGCAAGACTGGTACCGGCAAGCTTATGCGCGCCAAGGCTTTCAAGAGCCACATCCTGAGCAAGAAGTCCACCAAGCGTAAGCGTGGCTTCCGTCAGGAGACCGAGATCGCCGCTGCCGACCGCAAGGTCATCAAGTCGCGTCTCGCCTAAGTTAGCGTTCCCGTTTTTCGTTTAACCGTCTAGGAGTTGATAGAACATGGCACGTATTAAGCGCGCTGTTGCCGCCAAGAAGAAGCGCCGTACCGTTATGCACCGTGCGAAGGGTTACTACGGTGCCGCTTCGCGTACTTACAAGCATGCTAAAGAGCAGGTCCAGCACTCTCTGCAGTATCAGTACCGTGACCGCCGCAATAAGAAGCGCGAGATTCGCTCTCTCTGGATCACCCGTATCAACGCTGCGGCTCGCCTGAACGACATCTCTTACTCTCAGTTCATGCACGGCCTGAAGGTCGCCGGTATCGAGCTCGACCGCAAGGTCCTGGCTCAGATGGCTTACGAGGACATCGAGTCTTTCAACGAGCTGGCTGCCATCGCCAAGAAGGCTCTCGAGGCCTAATTGATTCTCTTGAATCGCTAGGGGAGTGTCGCGCTGTGCGCGGCGCTCCCTCTTTTTATCTAAGGCGCTGGTTTATATAGCAAAAGCGTGGGTAGATAGACACTTACAGGTGACCGATCTTTATATATCTCTTAACCGAAGAGTCATCATCTGATACGTGCAGTATTTCTGCACCAGCCTTTCTATTACTTATATAGGAAGCGATATATTGTGTAGGACTTATGAAGAGTGGAATTGACATCCCACATCGCTTCGCGGTCTGGCAATATATCTCCTTGCCGCGCGGCCCGGTCGAACCGGGAACCA
>NZ_JBNPLJ010000027.1:0-22675 GCF_050313415.1 Collinsella sp. SGI.184
CCCGCCCGGAGGCGGCCCCAGCGCGAGACCGTCCCGGATGCTATTCGTTGTCGCCGGCAGTTAACTGCGTTGCGGAGAGTACGCCGTCGGCAGCGGTTGCGGCTGCGGCGTCGGGCCAGACCCAGTCGGTAAAGGCCGGGTGATCGAAGCCCTCGTCGCGCGCGAACTCAAAGGCCTCGGTGCGGAAGGCCTCCCACTCATCAATCTGCTCGGCAAACTTATCGGCGTCGACCATGCGCAGCACGTCGGCGGCCAGGGCCCAGCGGTCCATGTTGTTCAGGCGCAGCATGTCAAACGGCGTGGTCGTGGAGCCCTTCTCCTCGTAGCCGTGAACGCGGAAGGCATCGTGACCGGGACGGTTCCAGATCAGGCGGCGAATCGTGCCGGCATAAGCGTGGAATGCGAAGAGCACGGGCTTCTCGCCGCGGCCAAACAACTCAGCCCAGCGCTCATCGCTGATAGCTTGGTCGTTCTCGCAGACGTTCTGGATCTTGAGCAGATCGACCACGTTGACAAACCAGACCTTGATGCCCAGCCCGCGCAGCATATCGGTTGCGGCCAGTGCCTCGAGCGTCGGCACGTCACCGCAAGTAGCGACCACGACGTCGGCCTCGGCGAGCGAGTCGGCAGTCGATGCCCACTCCCAGGTCGCTACGCCCTCGGCGAGCTCAGACTTGGCCTCGTCGACCGTCTGGAAGGTGGGGGCGGGCTGCTTGCCACAGAAGATGGCATTGACGCAGTCGGTGGACTGGTAGACGCGCTCGGCCACAGCAAGGGCCATATTGGCATCGGCCGGATAATAAGCATTCACGACATGCGTGTCGTTGGCCTTGTTGAGCAGCAGGTCGATAAAGCCGGGGTCCTGGTGCGAAAAGCCGTTGTGGTCCTGGCGCCAGACATGGCTCGACAGCAAAATGTTGAGGCCGCTGATAGGAGCGCGCCACGGAATCTCGCGCTTGGTTGCTTCGAGCCATTTGCAGTGCTGGTTGACCATGGAATCGACCACGTGGACAAAGCTCTCGTAGGAGCTCCACACACCGGAGCGGCCGGTGAGCACGTAGGCCTCGAGGAAGCCCTCGCACTGGTGCTCGGACAGCTGCTCGACAACCTTACCGGAACCGGCCAGCAGCTCGTCGTTGGCATCGTCCTCGTAGAAACCGGCATCCCACTGCTTCTTGGTCACCTTATAGGCAGCCTGCAGGCGGTTGGACGCGGTCTCGTCGGGACCGAAGATGCGGAAATCATCCATGTTCTTGGCCAAAACATCGGCAGTGTACTCACCAAAGACGCGGGCGGCCTCGGTGGAGCCCCAGCCGTGGCCCTTACTTGCGACGGGGATCTCGTGAGCGTGAATATCGGGAAGCTCGAGCTCGCGGCGTACCTTGCCGCCGTTCGCGTTGGGATTGGCGCCGATACGCAGCTCGCCGGTCGGCATAAAGGCCGTCACCTCGGGGCGCACCTGGCCTTCGGGCGTAAAGAGCTCCTCGGGCTTGTAGGAGCGCAGCCACTCGCGCAGCACGCGGAAGTGCTCGTGGGTGTCCTTGGCACTCGCGAGCGGCACCTGATGGGCGCGCCAGGAGTCCTCGGTCTTCTTGCCATCAATCTGCTTGGGGCAGGTCCAGCCCTTGGGCGTACGGAACACGATCATGGGATAGGCCGGACGGACCACGGTCTCGCCCGCAGTGGCCTGAGCCATAGCGGTGGCCTTGATGTCGCAGATCTCATCGAAGACCTGCTCGAACAGGGCGGCGAAACGCGCATGAATGCTCGCGTGGCTCTCGTCGTCAAAGCCGGCGACAAAGAAATGCGGCTTATAGCCCATGCCCTCAAAGAACTTGGCGAGCTCCTCGTCGGACACGCGGGCAAGAATGGTGGGGTTGGCGATCTTGTAGCCGTTGAGGTGCAGGATCGGCAGGACGATACCATCGGTTGCCGGGTTCACGAGCTTATTAGACTGCCAAGAGGTCGCGAGCGGACCGGTCTCGGACTCGCCGTCGCCCACCACAGCCACGGCCAGCAGGCTCGGGTTATCCATGACGGCACCGTAGGCGTGGCTGAGCGTGTAGCCGAGCTCGCCGCCCTCGTGGATGGAGCCAGGCGTCTCGGGCGCAAAATGGCTCGGAATACCGCCGGGGTAGGAAAACTGGCGGAAGAACTTCTGCAGGCCGGCCTCGTCATTGGTAATGTCGGGGCGAATCTCGCGGTAGGTACCATCGAGCAACGACTGGGCGGTGCCAGCGGGACCACCGTGACCCGGGCCCATCAAGAAGATCGCGTTCTGGTTGTGATCGGCGATGAGGCGGTTGACATGACCGAACAGGAAGTTGATGCCGGGCGTGGTGCCCCAGTGACCGACCAGGCGGTGCTTAACGTCCGGGCGACCAAAGTCGCGCACCTCGCCGGTTTTCTCATCGACAAAGTCGGGGCGCATGAGCGGGTTAGAGCGAAGGTAGATCTGACCGACGGACAGATAATTCGATGCACGCCAATACAGGTCGACGCCCTCGAGCTCGGAAGCCGGCACCTCGTGGCCCAGCTTTTGCCACGGCGTCCCCAGTGTTTTAGCCATTGTTTATGTCCCTCCGCTGTGCGGTCGCCCTCCAATACGGCAACCATTCGTTGGGACTAGTATATTTGCTAAAACGTTTTATCATGGTGAAAAAACGTTTTATCACCCTTATCAATCACATCGATCAACAAAACGCGACATTCAACTGCAGCATTGTCTGCCACAGGTGCTCCACATTCGGTCTCTGCAAATTGATAAACGTGTTTAGTTATGTTTAGTAAGCTCGAGCACGCTGCCCTTAACGATAAGCGCCGGCTCCAGGACGACCTCTTCGGCACGCCTACCGCCCCTACCGGCAAGACGCTTGGACATGCAGCCAAAAGCATGTTCAGCGAGGACACCAGGATCCTGCTCAATGGCGGTCAGCGCCGGCTCAAAGAGAACGTCGGCCGCCGAGTTGTCATAGCTCACCACCGAAATATCGCCCGGGATGCTCTTCCCCATCTCGTGCAAACGCTTGAGCAGACCGAGGGCAATGTTGTCCGAGCTCGCGAATACGGCAGTGGCGTCGGTTGCGAGCACCGCCTCCGAGGCCTCGTAGGCGCTCGGAATGTAGTACTCGCTCTCAAACTCCAAACGCGCGTCGATAGGCAGGCCAACCTCGCGCAGCGCGCGCTCATAGCCGGCAAGTCGCTTGCGACCCGTATTGGAACGACGTGCATTAACCAAGCAGGCAATGCGGCGGTGGCCCTGCTCGATCAGATAGCGGGTAGCCATATAGCCACCCATCTCGTGGTCGAACATCACCTTGTCGCACTCGAGCCCCTCAATGGCGCGGTCGACCATCACGGCAGGGATGGGTAGATGGCTGACCTCTTCGCGCAGGGCACGGTCGTCCGAGAACTCGTCGCCTACCACCAGGAAGACACCATCGACGCCGCGCGTCACCAGCTGGCGCAGCAGTTCCAAGTCATCGTCGGCGCTTCCGCCCGAGCTGGTAATAAAGAGCGCATAGCCGTCCTCGCGGCAGCGCTTTTCCAAGCTACCGGCAAGTGAGGCAAAAAATCGGCTCTCGATGTTGGGGACGATAAGACCCAGGGTGCGTGACTCGCGCATGACCAGGCTGCGCGCAATCTGGTTGGGAACATAGTGGTTGCGCGCCGCGACCTCCTTGATGAGCTTGCGGTTTTCTTCCGAGATGCGACAAGGCCGATTGTTGAGAACAAGCGAGACCGACGAGGGGGAAAGCCCCACCTCCTGGGCGATCTGCTTGAGGGTGACTTTGTTGGCCATCTCGCTCCTTCCGGGTTTACGCGCAATCTCTTGAAAGTATAGCGACTGCCCCTCTACCTCGATGATAAACACTTTACCAATCCGGTAGACGGCTGTTTTATCGCCGCCAGCGCACCAAATACGTCCAGGTGGGGTATATTGCAGTCGATTGATGACAACGACCACCAAAAGGCGGATATTCGGATGCACGAGAACGACTTTTTTAACGAGGACCTGCTGTGCGCGCTCGCTGGCGTTGCCGGCGAGGACAACGTGTTGATGAGCGAGCCCATGCGCGAGCACACCACGTTTAAGATTGGCGGCCCGGCCGACGTCTTTGTCACGCCCGACACCGAGCAGGGCCTCGTCGCCACGCTCGATACCTGCTATCGCTGCGATCTGCCACTCACCATCGTGGGCAACGGCTCCGACCTACTCGTCGGCGACAAGGGCATACGCGGCGTCGTCGTAGCGCTAGGCGAGGGCCTCTCCGACATTACCGTCGACGGCACGCACGTTACGGCAGCAGCCGGTGCGCTGCTTTCGGATGTTGCGGCCGCGGCAGCCGAGGCCGGTCTCACCGGCATGGAGCCCATCTCGGGCATCCCCGGATCGGTCGGCGGCGCCTGCTACATGAACGCCGGCGCCTACGGTGCCTGCATGGCCGACGTGCTGGAGTCTGTACGCGTCTACAAGCCCGCCCGCATGCTCGACGACGGCACCCGCGGTAGCGGCAACATCATCGAGTTCGATGTCGACGAGCTCAATCTGGGCTATCGCAAGAGCCGCATCGCCAACGACGGCTTCATCGTGCTTTCGGCCACCTTCAATCTCGCCCCGGGCAACGCCGCGATGATCAAGGCCGACATGGACGACTACCGCCAACGCCGCGAGGACAAGCAGCCGCTCGACATGCCGAGCGCCGGCTCCACTTTCAAGCGCCCCGAGGGCCACTTTGCCGGTAAGCTCATCATGGACGCCGGCCTGCGCGGCCATGCCGTCGGCGGCGCCCAGGTGAGCGAAAAACACTGCGGCTTCATCGTCAACGCCGACCACGCCACCGCCGCCGACGTCGACGAACTCATCCGCCACATCCAAGCAACCGTCAAAGACCAATTCGGCGTAGACCTAGAACCCGAAGTCCACCGAGTAGGCGAATTTTTATAAAAAGAAGGCCCCAAAAGGGGCCTTCACCATATTTATTCAGATAACCCAGTCCGGTGTGTCGTGCTCAGGACCCGTGAGGGCCGGGACAGTCCGAGAGGCATAAGGTTGATCGCGAGTTCCGCACGCAAAGAAGGCCACTTAATGTGGCCTTCGTCTTGCGCAGGACTGCCCGAGCAGGCAACCTTATGCCTCTCGGACTGTCCCGGACCCAGCCGCAGCTACGACAGCGCAATACCGCCGAGCCAGCCCCAGCGCACGCCAGAGCCAGTGCCGTAAAAGCTAATGAACGAGTCAAGCGACCTCGACGTGATGGCGCCTTCGTTGCTCATAACGATGCCGCCGCCAACATAGATGCCCACGTGTCCGTACAGCAGGCCCGGCATACCGGTGCCACTGTGCGACGAGTCGGCCACGATCATGCCCACCTGCAGCGCCGAACGATCGGAGCTGTAGCACCAGGCGTTAAACATGTCGCACGCGTTGCCGCCAAAGTAGCCCACGCCGGCGTTGCGGAAGACGTTGGTGACCCAGGCGGCGCACCAGTTTAGGCCAGGCGAAGGCGTGGAGTAGCATGCGTTGACGACAGCCTGCTGCTTGCCCGAGCCGGCATTCTGTTGCGGATTTCCGGGCGCATACGATCCGCCACCCGAGTTTGAACCACCCGAGTAGGAATTGTTCTTGTTTGCGGCAGCCGCAGCAGCGGCAGCCTTCTTGGCAGCCTCTTCAGCCTGGGCGGCAGCGAGAATCTCGGAATCGCGCTGAGCCATGAGCTCCTTGACATCGTCGGAGAGGCCGTTCAGAACCGTCTGGACCTCCTGCTGCTTGGCCTGCATGTCCTGCATCTGGGCAGTCTGCTGGTCCTTGAGCTTCTCCAAGTCGGCTTTTTGCGACTCGAGCTCGGACTTCTGCGTATCGAGCTCTTTCTGGATGGTCTGGATATCCTCGATGGCGTCGCGGTCGCTCTTGTTGATCTTCTCAACATAGTGCGCATTGGCGACGAGCTCCTCAAACGAGCCCGAGGCGAGCAGCAGCGACAGGATGTTGGTGCCGCCCGACTTATAGTTGGCGGAAACGCGATCGGAAAGATCGCCGCGCTTCTTTTTGATCTCGGCCTTCTTTTCGTCAATCTGCGCCTGCGTGCTGTCAATCTGGCCCTGTACGCTCTCGATATCGTTGAGGGTCTGGGCGTTCTTGTTGGCCAGCGCCGCGTATTCATTTGCGATGCTGTCGAGCTGGGCCTGGACCTCGTCAAGCTGAGCCTGGGCCGCATTGAGCTTGTCGGTGGTTTCCTTGGTGGCCTCCGCAGCATGGGCGCGAGCGGGCAGACCAAAAAGAACGGCTGCAGAAGCGGCGCCGAACAAGGCCTTGAGGGCAGTGCGACGCGAAAGCTCCTGGGAAAGGATGGAATCGCTGTTTGGTGACATATCTACTCCGTTACATGTTTATTTATATGTCGCTCAACTCATACATATTAGCGTACATCGCGCTCGTCCCAACGATTTCCACGAACGGCAGGAAACCCCATGGTCGGCGGCTCGTATGCAAACGTCAAAGTCAAGGTTATGCCCACGCCAAACATTTCCATGAGTACGTTAGCATGTTCGTCTGCTTTTCCTGCCCTGCACGTTTTGGGTGCCCCTGCCTGCGCTATACTCCCTCAGGAAGTGTTCCTGATTCGATAGGAGACTACATGTCCAAAGCACTCGACCCCAAAGACACCTGCGTCCTCGTAACCGGTGGCGCCGGCTTTATCGGCTCGCACACCGTCGTTCAGCTGCTCGAGGGTGGCTACCAGGTCGTCATCGTCGACGACCTCTCCAACTCCAGCGCCGTCGCCGTCGACCGTGTCAAGACCATCGTGGGCGACAAGGCCGCCAAGAACCTCACCTTCTACGAGGCCAACGTGCTCGACCGCGATGCCATGAACAAGATCTTCGATACCCATCAGATCGACCGCGTCATCCACTTCGCCGGCTTTAAGGCCGTCGGCGAGTCGGTGAGCAAGCCCGTCGAATACTATCACAACAACATCGAGAACACCCTGGTGCTCGTCGACGTTATGCGCAACCATGGCTGCAAGTCCATCATCTTCTCGAGCTCCTCGACCGTCTACGGCGATCCGGATAACCCGCCCGTCACCGAGGAAGACCCCAAGAAGCCCGCGACCAACCCCTATGGCTGGACCAAGTGGATGATTGAGCAGATCCTTATGGACGTTCACACCGCCGATCCCGAGTGGGACGTTGTGCTGCTCCGCTACTTCAACCCCATCGGCGCACATCCGTCGGGCCTAATCGGCGAGGACCCCAAGGGCATCCCCAACAACCTGGTGCCTTATGTCGCGCAGGTTGCCGTGGGCAAGCTCGAGGCCGTTCAGGTCTTTGGCAACGACTACCCCACCCCCGACGGCACCGGTGTGCGCGACTACATCCACGTGTGTGACCTGGCATCGGGCCATGTGGCCGCCCTCAACTGGATGAACGGCAAGACCGGCGTCGAGATCTTTAACCTAGGCACCGGCACCGGCACCTCGGTGCTCGAGGTCGTCGCCGCCTTCTCCAAGGCCTGTGGCAAAGAGCTGCCCTACGTGATTCGCGAGCGCCGCGCCGGCGACATCGCCGCCAACTGGTGCGACGCTTCCAAGGCCGAGCGCATGATGGGCTGGAAGGCCCAGTACGACATCGCGGACATGTGCCGCGATAGCTGGAACTGGCAGAGCCACAACCCCAACGGCTTCGCCGACGCCGAGTAGCAAAAACCTACACACCGTTCTTGCCCCGATCTCACGATGTGAGACCGGGGCTTTTTCATGGCATGTAACCATTCGCCGAAAATCGACCAACTTTTTTATCTTGCCTATACATGTTTAAACAACATGTATACAATAGGTGTATCGAATCAGAACATCGGAGGCGGACTGCACACCCATCGGCAGGCCGACCCCACAACAAGAAGGTTGGTGAGCGCATTCATGGAGCGTGCAAGCGGCGTCCTCATGCCCGTCTCATCTCTGCCCGGACCGTACGGAATCGGCGGCTTTGGCTGGAATGCCTACGACTTCGTCGATTTTCTCGCCTCGTGCAAACAACATTACTGGCAAATCCTGCCCCTTACGACGACCAGCTATGGCGATTCGCCCTATCAGTCGTTCTCGGCCCGCGCAGGCAACCCCAACTTGATCGACTTTGCCGAGCTTATCGAAGCCGGCTATCTGGAGCAGCGTGACATCGACGGCGTCTTCCTTGGTTCCGACCCCAGCAACGTCGACTACGGTGCCATCTTTGTTGGCCGCCGTCAGATTCTCGATCGAGCCGCTGAGCGCTTTGCTGCCGACAAGCCGGCCGATTTCGACGACTTTATCCAGGCAAACGAGGACTGGCTCATTCCCTACTGCGAGTTTATGACCGTGAAGGAGGAGTGCGGACTCAAAGCCTTTTGGGAGTGGCCCGAGGAGCTCCGCCGCCGCGGCGAGGCATCCAGCAAGGTCTGCGCCACCCATCCCGAGCGCATGCTCTACCACCAGATGACGCAGTATTTCTTCGATCGCCAGTGGAGCCGCCTCAAGGCCTATGCCAACGAGCACGACATCCTGATCATCGGCGACCTGCCCATCTACGTCTCGCGCGACTCCGTCGAGATGTGGGCCACGCCCGAGCTCTTTAAGATTGACGCCGCCGGCAATCCCGTCAGCGTCGCGGGCACGCCGCCTGATCAGTTCTCGGCCACCGGCCAGTACTGGGGCAACCCCATCTATGACTGGGATGCTATGGAAGCAGACGGCTTCTCCTGGTGGGAAGACCGCGTCCGTGCTGCCCTCGACATGTACGACATCATCCGTCTGGACCACTTCCGCGGCTTTGAAGCCTTTTGGGAGGTGCCGTTCTCCTCTCCCGATTCGTCATATGGTTCATGGACGCAGGGACCCGGCCTCAAGCTCTTCAAGGTGCTCAAGGAAAAGCTCGGCACGCTTCCCATCATTGCCGAAGACCTGGGCTTTCTTACCCCCGGCGTCATCGACATGCGCGACACCACGGGCTTCCCCGGCATGAAGATTCTGCAATTCGCTTTTGAAGGCACCAACTCGTACTACCTGCCGCACAACTACATTGCCAACACCGTCGCCTACGTCGGAACGCATGACAACGAAACGGCACGCGGCTGGTATGAGGGAACGGCCACCCCGCGTCAGCGCGAGCAGGCGGCCCTGTATACTCACCAGCAGGCAGGCGAGTCCATGGCCGACGCGCTCAACCGCACCATCGCCGCCAGCGTGAGCGATACCTGCATCTACACCATGCAGGACCTGCTCAATCTGGGCAACGAGGCGCGCATTAACACCCCCGCCACCCTGGGCGGTAACTGGACGTGGCGCATGCTTGATGGCGCCATCACCCGCGAACTCGAGCGCAAGCTCACCGACTGGACCGAGACCTACTTCCGCATCCCGTCGGAAGCCGAAATCGAGCTTCCCCAATAGGAGCCACCGCGCCCGACCCCACCCCACCGTGTGGACGCGACCGCTTTTCCCGCGCGAGGCCATCCCAATCCCTCGCGCGGGCTTCTTTTGAATTTCTGACATGTAGTCGACTCACCACAGGAGGAAACATGCCCCGTATAAGCCTCGCAGAACTCGCCGAGCAGTCCTTTGGCACCTCGCTCGAGCAGCTCGATGACCGTCGTATTTATAAGCTGCTGGTCAAGCTCGTGCAGGAGCGCTCTGCCGCCTGTCCGCTCAACAACGGCAAGAAAAAGCTCTACTACATCTCTGCCGAGTTTTTGATCGGCAAGCTGCTCATCAACAATATGATCGACCTCGGCATCTATGACGAGGTTAAGGGCCAGCTCGTCGCCGCCGGCCACGACCTCAACAAGATCGAGGAGTTCGAGGTCGAGCCTTCGCTCGGCAACGGCGGCCTGGGCCGCCTGGCCGCATGCTTCCTGGATTCCATTGCCACGCTGGGCCTTACCGGCGACGGCGTGGGCCTCAACTACCATTACGGCCTGTTCCGCCAGCGCTTTGCCGACAACCAGCAGAAGGCCGTCCCTGACGAGTGGCTCGGCGAGCAGGACATCCTGATCGATGACGACCGCTCCTACACCGTCGAGTTCGGTGATTTTGCCGTCACCTCCAAGCTCGTCAACATCGATGTGCCCGGTTATGGCCAGCCCACCAAGAACCGCCTGCGCCTGTTTGACCTGGCAAGTGTCGACGAGGGCCTGGTCCCCGGCAGCTCCATCGACTTCGACAAGACCAAGATCGCCAAGAACCTCACCCTGTTCCTCTATCCGGATGATTCCGATGAGCAGGGCCGCCTGCTTCGCATCTACCAGGAGTACTTCATGGTGAGCAATGCCGCCCAGCTCCTGATCGACGAGGCCGTAGAGCGCGGCAGCAACCTGCACGATCTGGCCGACTACGCCGTGGTCCAGATTAACGATACGCACCCCACCATGGTCATTCCCGAGCTCATCCGCCTACTCACCACCGAGCACGACATCGAGTTTGACGAAGCCGTTACCATCGTGCGATCCATGGTCGCCTACACCAACCACACGATCCTTGCCGAGGCGCTCGAGAAATGGCCGCTCGCCAGCCTGCAGAAGGTCTCCCCCGCCATCGCCGACATCATCGTCAAACTCGATGAGATTGCCAAGGCCGAGCATGGCGACCCGCGCGTCGCCATCATCGACGAGTACGACACCGTACACATGGCCCACATGGACATCCACTTTGGCTTCTCCATCAATGGCGTCGCCGCCCTCCACACCAAGATCCTGGAGGACACCGAGCTTCGCCCGTTCTACGAGATCTATCCCGAAAAGTTCTCCAACAAGACCAACGGCATCACCTTCCGCCGCTGGATCCAGGGAGCCAACCCCGCACTTGCCAGCCTGCTCGACGATGTGATTGGCACCGATTGGCGCAGCACCGGCGACCTGAGCAAGCTCGCCGAATTCGCCGACGACAAGGACGTTCTTGAGCGCCTGGCCGCCACCAAGGTCAAGGCCAAGGCCATCATGCGCCAGTTCATGGCGCTCGAACAGGGCGTGACCATTCCCTCCAACGCGATCATCGATGTTCAGGTCAAGCGTATCCACGAGTACAAGCGCCAGCAGATGCTCGCGCTCTACATCATCTGGAAGTACCTCGACATCAAGAACGGCAATAGACCTAAGCACCCCGTCACCATCATCTTTGGCGGCAAGGCGGCACCTGCCTACACTATCGCCCAGGACATCATCCATCTGATCCTGACGTTGTCGCAGTGGATCGCAAACGATCCCGACGTGGCTCCCTACCTGCAAGTCGTCATGATCGAGAACTATAACGTCACCGCTGCCGAGCGCGTGATTCCCGCCGCCGACATCTCCGAGCAGATCAGCCTGGCCTCCAAGGAGGCGAGCGGCACCTCCAACATGAAGTTCATGCTCAACGGTGCTTTGACCCTGTGCACGCTCGACGGCGCCAATGTCGAGATCGCCGAACTCGTGGGCGACGAGAACATCTACACCTTTGGCGCCTCGTCCAAACAGGTCGAGCAGCTCTACGCCGACGGCAGCTATAACGCCGGCGCGCTCTACCGCAAGCCCGGTATTAAGCTGCTGGTGGACTTTATCACCAACCCCGCTTTTATGGCGACCGGCAACGCGGAGCGCCTGCAGCGTCTGCACGACGACATCAAGGGCAAGGACTGGTTTATGTCCCTGCTCGACATTGAGGAGTACATCCAGACTAAGGAGCGCGTGCTGGCAGACTACGAGGACCAGGACGCTTGGATGCGCAAGGCGCTGATCAACATCGCCAACGCCGGCTCTTTCTCGTCCGACCGCACGATCTCCCAGTACAACGACGAGATTTGGCACCTGAGCTAATTTCGCTTCCATTACCCATCCTTTTGAAAGCGGAGTCGCGGCAACGCGGCTCCGCTTTTTGTGCCCAGGCGATGCTCCTGTGAGCCGCCTCGACTAAATCATCTCAATCTGTAACACCTACTCGGCAAAAACGGTCCCACCTGTTACAGATCAAGACAAACCTGTCTTTTCCCCAGGGTTCATCTCAATCTGTAACATCTAACGTCCGAAATCCGCCCTTACTGTTACAAATCGAGACAAATGGATAAGCCGGCTAAACAATCTCGTTCTGTAACATGTAGCTGCCGAAATCAGCCTCTCGTGTTACGGATTGAGATGAAAGGACAGTCGACTCAACTCAATCTCGATCTGTAACATCTAACGTCCGAAATCGGCCCTACCTGTTACAGATCGAGACAAACGACCGGCCAGACAGCCCCAGCACAAAGAAAGGCTCCCCTCTCGCTCAGCGGACGAGAGGGGAGCCTTATATGTGACTGCGGCAAAAGGATGGCAAAACCGCAGTCACCCAAAAGGAGGGCCTGATTGAATCGGGTCTAGATAAGGTTCTTGCCAGAGACCTTATCGAAAAGGTGGGTCGCATTCTTCTCGAACTTGAACCAGATGGGGTCGCCGGCCTTGAGCGAACCCCTGGCCTCGAGGTCGACGACAGGGATGATCAGGACAAACTGGCCGTCGGGAGACGTCACATGAACGTGCTCGGTCGAACCCATGAGTTCGGTGACCTCGATGGTGCCCCGAAGCGCACCCTCCTCGCCCTTGTCGGCAAGCAGAATCTGCTCGGGACGAACGCCGGCCGTGATCTCCTTCATGTCCTCGCCGTCCCAGTTAAGCGCAAGCTGAGCGCAGGTCTCGGGGGCCAGTGCGACATTCATGTCGTCGGTCTTGACGGTAAAGCCCTCGCCCGAGCGCACCAGCTGGGCATCGAAGAAGTTCATCTGCGGCACGCCGATGAAGCCGGCGACAAAGATGTTCGCGGGATGGTTGAAGACCTCCTGCGGCGTGGCGATCTGCTGAACAACGCCGTCCTTCATGACCACGATGCGGTCGCCGAGGGTCATAGCCTCGGTCTGATCGTGGGTAACATAGATGAATGTGCCTTTGATCTCGTGGCGAAGTTTAATGAGCTCGGCACGCATCTGGTTACGAAGCTTGGCGTCCAGGTTGGACAGCGGCTCGTCCATCAGGAATACCTTGGGGTCACGCACGATGGCGCGGCCGATGGCGACGCGCTGACGCTGGCCGCCCGAAAGCGCCTTAGGCTTACGGTCGAGGTACTCGGTGATACCCAAAATCTCGGCAGCGGAGCGAACCTTGCGGTCAATCTCGTCTTTGGGGACCTTCTTGAGCTCAAGCGTAAACGCCATGTTCTCGTACACCGTCATATTAGGGTACAGAGCATAGCTCTGGAACACCATGGCAATGTCACGGTCCTTGGGTGCCACGTCGTTGACGCGCTTGCCGTCGATGAGCACGTCGCCCGAGGTAATGTCCTCCAGGCCGGCAACCATGCGCATCGTCGTGGACTTACCGCAGCCAGAGGGACCAACGAGGACGATAAACTCCTGGTCGTGAACAGTGAGGTTGAAGTCCTCTACAGCGAGCACGCCATCCTCGGTAACCTTGAGGTTGTGCTTCTTCTCCTCGGTCTTCTTCTTTTTGCCAAAGAAGCCCTTCTTTTTGGACTCGTTGTTGGGATACACCTTCTGAACATGTTTGAGAACGATCTCGGCCATGTCTCTACCTTTCGATACGCGGCGCCACGCTGAGGGGCGCCGCAGAAACTTGCAAAACAGTTACGGCATCAGCCCTTGACGGCACCTGCCACCACGCCGTCGATGATGTACTTCTGGCAGAGGATGTACATGAGGACGATGGGGACAACGACCATCATGATGCAGGCCATCATGGGGCCGAGCTCGACGTGACCGTAGCCGCCGCGGAAGTACTGGATCAAGATAGGAATGGTCTTGTACTTGGTGGAGTCGAGGGTGAGGTAGGGCAGCAGATAGTCGTTCCAGACCCACATGGTCTCGAGAATGCCGACCGAAAGATAGGTGGGCTTCATGATGGGAAGGACGATCTTAAAGAACACCTGGACCGGGTTGCAGCCGTCGATCATGGCCGCCTCCTCGATCTCGAGCGGGATGTTCTTTACAAAGCCGGCGAACATAAAGACCGCTAGGCCCGCGCCAAATCCAAGGTAAATAAAGCAGATGTTGAACGGCGTGTTGAAGCCGATGCGGTCCGCCAAATTGGACAGCGTGAACATGAGCATCTGGAACGGTACGACCATCGAGAACACGAACAGGTAATAGAAGAAGTTCGAAATCTTGCTGTTGACGCGCACCACATACCAAGCGCACATGGAGCAACACACCAAGATCAGCACGACCGACGTGACCGTGATGATGAGCGAGTACATAAACGCCGAGGCAAAGCCCTGCTCGTTAAGGGCGTGCACGTAGTTTGCAAGGCCGTTGAACGTCTCGGGCGTGAGCAGATCGAATGCCGTGGTGGTGCTGATTGCGGTCCCTTTCTTAAAGGAATTGAGCGCAATCATGAACACGGGGTAAATCCATGCGAGCGACAGGATCGTAAAGAAAATCGAGAGCGCACGGTTGATAGCCTTATCGCGTTTCATTACTGCTGCACCTCCTTGGACCTCGTGGCCTTAAGCTGGATCATGGAAATAGCGACGACCAGGATGCAGAAGATAACCGCCTTGGCCTGACCGATGCCCTGCCATGCGATGCCAGCACGCGAATAGAACGTGTTGTAGATGTTCAGGGCGAGCATCTCGGTGGAGTGCGCCGGGGCGCCACCGGTAAGGGCGAGGTTCTGGTCGAACAGTTTAAAGCCGTTGGTGATGGACAGGAACAGGCAGATGGTGATCGTCGGCATCAGGTTGGGGATCTTAACCTTCCAAAACGTCTGCCATGCCGTAGCGCCGTCGACCTTGGCGGCCTCGATGTAGTCGGACGGAATGGACTGCAGACCGGCGATGTAGATGATCATCATGTAGCCGACCTGCTGCCACAGGGTCAGGATGATAAGGCCCCAGAAGCCAGCAGCAGAGTTAAGGGCGATAAGGTCGGCACCGATGTTGGAGAGCAGGCAGTTGATCAGAATCTGCCAAATGTAGCCCAGCACGATGCCGCCGATCAGGTTAGGCATGAAGAAGATCGTACGGAAGATGTTGGTGCCCTTGAGCGCCTTGCGGGTGAGCGCCTGCGCGATGGCGAGGGCGATCACGTTGATGAGCACCGTCGACAGGAAGGCAAACGCCACCGTAAAGAAGAACGACGTGGCAAACTGCGGATCGGACAGTGCGCGCACGTAGTTCTCGATACCGACGAAGTGCGTGTTGTTGATGGTAATAAACTGGCAGAACGAGAGATAGAAACCCTGGATAAAGGGGATCACGAACCCGATCATAAACGCCAGGCACGTGGGCAGCATAAAGAGCGGCCACCAGCGCTTGAGTGCTTTGCCCATAGAAGGGTCCTTTCAATATGCAGGGGGCGGGCAAACCGACGTCTGCCCGCCCCTGTCGCTAATCAGATAGCTTGGGCAGCAACTGCTTACTCGGAAGCAGCCTTCTCGGTCTTCCAGCCATCGACGAAGGCGTTCTTGACGCCGTCCCACTTGGTGTTATCGGCAGCATAGGCAATCAGAGCCTGCTTGAGGTTCTTCTTCCACTCCTCAGAGGGGATGTAAACGAAGTCCCAAGCGACGGTCTTCTTGCCGTCCTTAGCCATGGCAACAGCCTGCTGCGAGAAGACGTTGGTGGTGTCCTTGGCGCTCTTGAACGGGGCAGTCAGACCCATCTTGTCAGCGATGATGCTGGTGGCAGTGTCAGAAGTGACGCACCAATACATGAAGTCCTCGGTAGCCTTCTGGGCATCCTCGGAAGCCTGGGAGCTCACGCACCAGTAGTTCTCGCCGCCGGAGCACAGGCCCTGGTTCTCCTCGCCGTCGACACCGATGTAGATGGGCATCATGCCAATCTGATCGTCGGTCATGCCGGCCTTGATGAGGTCGGCGTAGGCCCAAGAGCCGTTCTGATAGAAGACGGCCTTGCCGGTTGCGAACTCGTTGGTGGCGTCGTCGCCGGTCTTGGAGGCAAGCTGCGAAGGATCGCAGGTGGAGTCGGTGATGTACAAGTCGAAGATCTGCTTAAAGTTGTCGAGATACTCGCCCTTAATCTCGTCATCCTCCTGGTTGTGCTCCTTCTCGAACTCGTAGTAGAGCGGGAGGTTGGCGAGGTGGGTGGTGTAGCGCCAGCTGGAGGAGTCATCCATGCCGGCGGAAGTAAAGGCGCCCTCAACACCAAGCTCGTCCTTGCGGGCCTGAATGTCATCGGCGCAAGCCTTCAGCTTGTCGAAGGAGTTGATGTCCTCGGCCTTGTAGCCAGCCTTCTCGAGCAGCTCCTTGTTGTAGATGATGCCGTAGCTCTCCTGGACCCAGTCGATACCCAGATCCTTGCCATCGGACTGCAGAGCCAGGGAGTCGTCAATGAGCTCACCGCGGACCTTGGTATCGGACAGGTCGGCGCAGTAATCCTTCCAGTTCTTAAGACCGGTGGGGCCGTTGACCTGGAACAGGGTCGGAGCGGAGCTCTTGGACATCTCGGACTTGAGCTTCTCCTCGTAGGTGTTGGAGGCGGCGGTCACGATCTTGACCTCGACGCCCTTCTCCTCCTTGTACGCCTTAGCGATCTCCTTCCACTCCTTGTCGACCTCGGGCTTGAATTGGAGAAAGTAGACCTCGGCAGCGTCACCAGAAGCAGAGGAGCCGGAGCCGGCGGAGCCACCGCAGCCCACGAGACCCAGGCCAAAGACCGTGGCCGCGGAGCCAGCGAAGCCCAGGAACTGCCTTCTGCTCATTTCGTTCTTCATTACAATCCACCCTTTCACACCGTGGCGGCACCCTTTGCCGTCGCCTTCGGAGATTGGTTCGGGGACTTTGCCCCTTTTTCTGATTTGTACAATACGCTATTTGGCTAGTTGTTTGAACAAGTATTGTTAGAGCGGTAGAAAAACTTCGGTGAACGGTTTTTAATACATTCGTACTTGACAAATATTGTCTAAACAATTAGAGCGCCCCGTGCGGCCGATATCCCATCGACCGCACGGGGCGCTTCATATCGAAACGCAAGCTTATGCGTCTGTTACCTATCGCTTGGAATTGATGCGGTAATGGAAGATCTCGGGGTGTGTGCGAGCATGCGTCACCTCGAACAAGATGCCATCCGAGGTGTACGACTGACTCTCCATGACGGCAACGCAGTTGTATTTGCCGAGGTCAAGATAGCTGCAGTCTTCATCGTTGGCGAGCTCGACACTCACCGTACGGCGACTCGCCATCACTTTGATGCCGCGCTTGTGCTCCAGATAGTCGTAGATGGATTCTGCCGCGATCTCAGGGGTCAGACCCTTGGCGATCGACTCCAAAAAGTAGCCATGGTCCACTTGGCGCGCGCTGCCGTTGAGGCTTCGGACACGCACTACGCGAATCAGCTCCTCGCCCACCTTAAAGCCCAGGCGACGAGAGAGCTGCTCGGTGCAGACCAGATGTTCAAAGGACTTAACGTCCGTCGATGCAACGGCATTGTTGCGCTTTGCAAATTCGCCAAACGACTCGACTTCCTCGAGCGCGCCCAGCATGTCGGTTTCGCCCTTGAGCCAAATAACGCGTACGCCCTTGCCGTGTATGGGCTGCACAAACATCTCGTCGGCCAGCATGCTCAAGGCGCGGCGGACGGTATTGCGCGTGCAGTCGAACTCTGCGGTCAGCTCGGCTTCGGTTGGCAGCATCTCCTGAAACGCATAGGTCCCGTTAATGATGCGCGAGCGGATCTCGCGGTAGATTCCTTCGTAAATCGCTTTTGGCATGGCTTCACCTCTAATGAATATGTATGGCTAGGCACGATAGCATTTCTTGGGGTTGTTTAAACCGTCTATCGGCAAAGCACGGATTATTTACCGTCGACGGTTCCCCCGGCACCCAAATCGGACCGAATCAAAACCGTCAATGCGGCAAGCAGCCAGTCCTCTACAATGAGTTCATTGTTTAAACGTTCTTGCTCGCACAGCATGTTGCATCCGGAAGGCATATTATGCTGCAGAAAATCCAACGCTTTGGCGGGGCAATGTTCGCGCCCGCCATGCTGTTTTCCATATCGGGCCTTATGGTCGGCGTCTCCGCCCTCGCAACGTCTGCGGACATCGTCGGCGACCTCGCCGTATACGGAACCCCTTGGTATGTTTTTTGGGCTATCATCCAGCGCGGCTCGTGGACGGTCTTTAAACGCCTCCCACTGCTTTTTGCCGTAGCGCTGCCCATCGGCCTTGCCCAAAAGCAACCGGCGCGCTGCTGCTTCGAGGCACTCGTGGCCTATTTTGCCTATTGCTTCTTTTTAAGCGAGATCATTAAGCTGAGCGGCGACAACCTTGGACTTAAGTACCCGTCGTCTTTGACCTCCGCCAGCGGCATCACCGTCATCGACGGCATCAAGACGCTCGACACCGGCATTATCGGCCCGCTGGCGGTATCGGCCACCGTCGTCGCCATCCATGACCGCTTCTACGATGCCAAGGTTCCCGATTGGCTCGGTACTTTCTCGGGCTCCTCGTTGGTCTACCTCATTAGCTTTTTTGCCGTATTCGCCCTTGCCGCTATCTCGGCCGCCATCGTGCCCATCGTATACGCAATGACCGAAACACTGCGCCATGCACTTACGGGCGTCGGTCCCTTCGGCGTGGGCGCCTTTGTGTTTTTAGAGCGAGCACTCGAGCCCGTGGGGCTGCATCACCTGCTCTACATGCCAATCTACTACGACAATTTGGTTATTACCGATGGCATCTACGCCACGTGGACCAACTTGCTTCCCATCCTCTCGCATAGCACGCGCCCCCTCAACGAGCTAGCGCCCTGGGCTGGTTTCACCGCCACCGGTTGGGTCAAGCTCTTTGGTCTTCCCGCCATCGCCGGAGCGTTCTACACCACGGCCAAGCCCGAACGCCGCGCCAGCCTCAAGACCATCCTTCTGCCCGCCATCGTCGCCTCGATGGTCTGCGGCGTCACCGAGCCGCTCGAGTTTCTCTTTATGTTCACCTATCCCGGACTCTTTTTGCTCTACGCCGTCCTATCCTCCTGCCTTGCCATGGCCATGAACTTCTTTGGCGTCGTCGGCATCTTCTCGGGTGGCCTTATGGAGATGGCTGCCTTCAACTTTATCCCGCTCATGCGGACGCATGCCGGCTCCTACCTTTTGGCACTCGGAATCGGACTCGTCTTTAGCGTCATCTTCTTTCTGAGCTTTCGAGGTCTTATCCTGGCCTTTGACCTTAAAACCCCGGGACGCGAGGACTACATTGCCAGCAACACGGCGCTCTCGCGCCTGACGGGAAACGACGTTGACGAAAAGCGCTTATCCGAAGCCGGCGCTTCCGACTGCCAGGCATCACAAGATCGTCTGCTCGCCGAGCAGGTTGTGGCGCTTCTGGGCGGCGTCTCCAACATTGTGGGCGCAACCAACTGCGCCACGCGGCTGCGCGTCGAAGTCGCGGACCCTTCTATCGTCGCGGACAACGCAACCTTTGTCGCAGCGGGCGCCAAAGGCCTCATCGTCACCGGCAAGACCGCCCAGGTAATCATCGGCGTCTCGGTCCCCCGCGTCAAAGAGCACTTTGATCAGATTATGGGACTCGAACCGGGTTTTGCATTTGCCACCCCGCTTTCTCATGCCGCCGATGACGCCAAAAAGCATGGCAATATCTGCTTCTTCGACATCGACGGTACGCTTGCCTGGCAAGATCCCAAACTTGCCCAAGAGCTCCCCGAGGGTGAGCGAGACCTTTCCCCCTATCCCAACGAAACGGTTGCACAGGCAATTCGCACGTTTGTCGCCAACGGCAACAAAGCCTTTATCTGCACGGGGCGCACCCTCAGCTGCATCCATCCCAAGCTGCTCGAGCTGCCGTGGGCGGGCATCGTATGTCTCGCGGGCGGCTACGCCGAACTCGAGGGGCGCATCGTACGAAATGCGGCCATAAACCCCGGTCTGCTACAGCGCCTCGCCCCCTATCTCGAACAATCGGGTGAGGTCATTCGCTTTGAGGGCATCGATCGCGTCGTGCGCATGAGCGCAGATGCCCCCGAGACGTACGGATACGCGCGCACCGTGGGCGACGCCGTCACGCAACTCAAGCACTACAACGCTTATAAAATTCTTATGTCCACACCGCTCGCCAACCGCATCGCCCAAGATGAAGAGCTTGGGCCTCTGCTCTGCCTCAACGAGCTCGAACTCGAGGTCACGGAAATCTCGCCTCGCGAGTGCACCAAACGGGCCGGAATCAAGGCCGTGCTTGACGCCCTGGGGCCAGATCACGGCACTGTGTACGGCATCGGCGACGCAAGCAACGACATCGCCCTCATGGAGGCGGTCGATGTTGGCGTCGCCATGGGCAACGCGCCGGACTTCCTCAAGGAAAAGGCCGACTACGTCACCGACAGCTTCGACCACGACGGCGTCGTCACCGCGCTCGAGCACTTTGGACTTATCTAGCCGCGCCTCTTGCCGCATTTGCGACAACATGGCTCAATCGTCCTCAACCGCCGCGCTCGATGCCCTAATGTGGCAATATGTTGTCTGCATAACGCAACGATGCAACCTAAGAAAGAATGCGAGAACCCGTGTCCAGTCCGTTTACCATCTTTTTAGCCCAGCATTTTGACCAGATTAACGACTATCTGGCCACGTTCTTTGACGGACAGGCGACCTCTGCCGATATCGAGCGCTACCTGTACGCGCCGCTCTCGGCATTTACGGCCAATGCCGGCAAGCGCCACCGCCCGCTCATCTGCATGCTCGCCGCCACCGCAGTAGGCGGCAGCTTTGAGAGCGCCCGAAGCGCGGCGGCGGCCATCGAGCACTTTCAGTCGGGAGCGCTTATCCATGACGACATCGCCGACAACGGCCAGCTGCGCCGCGGCAAGCCCTGTATGCACCTTACCGAGGGTACGGGACTTGCCATCAACTGCGGCGACCTAGCGCTCACCATGGTTACCAAGACGGTTCTCGACGACCCCACGCTCGAGGCAGACGTGAAGCTCCGCGTGCTCCACGAGCTCACCGAGATGATCGTTCGCACCATCGAGGGTCAGGCGCTCGACCTGGGCTGGGTCCGCGATGGGCGCTTTGACATCTCGGTCGACGATTATCTGGACATGGCGACGCACAAGACCGCGTACTACAGCGGAGCCACGCCACTTGCCGCCGGAGCCATTATCGGTGGCGGCAGCGAAGACCAGATTGAGGCGCTGCGCGCCTTTGGCCTGCACACGGGCCTTGCCTTTCAGATCCAAGATGATCTGCTCAACCTTATTGGCACCAAGGAGGCCGCCAACAAGGACTTCCGCACCGATATCACAGAGGGCAAGCGCACGCTCGTCGCCGTGCATGCCCTGTCAGACGAGCGTTATCACGACGAAGTCGAGGCAATCCTTTCCTCGGGCACCGAAGACCCCGTGCAACTCGCACGCGCCGTGGAGATCTTCCAGCAGACCGGCTCTGTCGATTTCGCCCACACTTACGCACTCAACCTGACTGCCAAGGCCAAGGCCGCTATCGAAGGTGTCGAGCTCGACCCGCATGCACGCGAGCTGTTCGACTCCATGGCAGATTTCTTTGTGGAGCGCCTTAACTAGCGGGGGTTATAAAACCTGTCAGCAGCGCATTTGGGTACAACTTGCTACACTGTTGAGTGCATGTTTATGCAACCCTTTGCGTTGTCTATCCGACACACGCTTAAATAGTACGAATGGTACGCCGAAAGGGGTTCGTTCATGGAACCTATCACAACGGGCATGCAGGGAGCAGCCGTCGAGGACGTCCAGTCCCGCCTTCTGCAGCTCGGCTATACAATCGATGACGCCGAGGTCGCCGACAAGCGCTTTGGCACCACCACCGAGCAGGCTGTTGGCACCTTTAGGCTCGACAGCGGCCTTGCCGCTGGCTACGCCGTCGATATCCCCTGTTGGAGCGCCCTGGTAGACGCCTCGTATAAGCTGGGCGACCGCACGCTTTATCTGCGCATGCCCAATTTCCATGGTGCCGACGTTCGGGCCCTGCAGAGGGCACTCAACGTTTTGGGTTTTGCCTGCGGTGAGGACGACGGCTACTTTGGCCCGCACACCGAGGCGGCCTTGCAGCAGTTCCAAGAAAATGTCGGCCTGTTTGCCGACGGCATGGCATTCCAGGATACCTACGCCTATATCAACCGTCTGCATCACGTGTGGGAGGGCAAACCCTCGGTTACCGAGGCCGAGTCGCGCATCGGCTTTGCCCGCGCCGCCAACGTGCTCGAGCGCTTCCAGATTGCCGTTATCGGTGAGGACCCCATCGCACGCAGCGTTGCATCGCGCATGTGGAACATCGCCACGGCGACGACCGACAACAGCGGCATGATGCTTTGCGATTCCGAGGTTCCGACCGACGTGGACCTGGTACTCGAAATCGCAAGCGATGAGCTGCCCGCAGATGCAGCCCCGCGCGCCACGATCGCCCTTGCCGAATGTCACAACCTGGCGCAGCGCATCCGCACTGCCAATATCGCCGCGCAACAAAAGCCCGCGCGCATCCGCATTGAGCTCACGGGCATGACGCGCTACAACGGAACCTTCACCGCAAGCGACGCCCAGACACTCGCCGTACGCCTGCTCGATGGCGTTTGCGATGCCCTCGCAGATTAGGTAAACTAGACGAGCTGCTTTTGGGCAGCACCACACATTGGGACGTAGTTCAACGGTAGAACTCCGGTTTTTGGTGCCGGCTGTTGGGGGTTC
>NZ_JBNPLJ010000028.1:0-20364 GCF_050313415.1 Collinsella sp. SGI.184
CCCGGGCGCTCCGCTGCCTCCACACCGGAGCGCCCCTCCCCTTCGATTGGATACCCGTCTGGCCTGGGACCTGTTGCGGGTTAGGCCAATTGTTCGCTTGGATATCCCAGGTCAGGCGCGTATCCAATTGCCGAAAGTTCCCGGTCGCGAGCGCGGCCGTCTTGATCGGAGTATCCATGTACCAGCGTATCGTCATCTACACGCGCCTGTTCCGCGAGCGTTGGTCCAACAATTGCATCCCTTCTTCTCCTTGGGATGGCACCTGCACCGGTGACGCGGCCTGTAACCCTACCTTGGGCTGCGCCTTCGGTGCAGATGCCATCTTTTTTGCTGTAGGGGGAGCGTGCCATGGCAGGTAAAAAGTTCTCCCTGTTCGAGGTCATCCTCTCGGTTATCTGCGTCGTATTTACCATCGAGGCGGCCGCTCCGGCATCTGCCATGGGCAACGTGCAGTTCTTCTGGTGGATCTTCCTCATCATTACGTTTTTGCTTCCCTATGGTCTGGTGGTGGCCGAGCTCGGTACGGCGTTCGATTCCGAGGGCGGCCTGTACGATTGGGTTCGCCTGGGCTTGGGCGACCGTTGGGGTGCCTGCTGCTCCTGGTGCTACTGGGTCAACTTTCCACTGTGGGTTGCAAGTATCGCCTGTATGTTCCCCAGTGTCATCAATGCGGTATGGGGCATCGAATTTTCGCTTGGGGCCCGAATTGCCATCGAGCTTGCCTTTGTGTGGGGCGTCACGGTCATGGCGATGCACCCGGTGGCCGAGGCCGATTGGGTCATGGACGGCGGTGCCGTCATCAAGGTGCTCATTACCGCCGTGGTGGGAATCGTCGGCATCTGGTTTGCCTGCAATAACGGCTTTGCCAACGACATGTCGTTTAAGACCTTCATTCCAGATTTGGGCGACACCAATTCGTTGACGTACCTATCGATCATCCTGTTCAACTTTATGGGCTTCGAAGTGGTCGCGACCTTTGCCAGCACGATGAAAAACCCGTCGCGTGATATCCCCAAGGCGGTTATCGCCGGTGGCGTTGCCATTGCGGCAATCTACATTATCTGCGGCATCGGCATTGGAGCCGCGGTTCCCACCGAGCGGCTTTCGCTCGATTCGGGCATTGTGGACGCGGTCGCCGCCATGTTGGGGCGCAGCCATCCGCTGACGATGGTCGTGGGCGCGGCCTTTTTGGTGACGCTGTTCGCCAACATGATCTGCTGGAGCTTTGGCGTCAACAACGTGGCGAGCTATGCCGCGCGTCACGGCAATATGCCGCGTCCCTTTGCGCTGGTGTCCAAGAGGACCGGCATGCCCAATGGCTCGGCACTCATTAACGGTTGTTTCGCCAGCCTGGTGCTGCTGCTTCAGATTCCGCTGGGCGAGGGCTCCGACGTCTTTTGGGTTTTCTTCTCGATGAACGTCGTCTTCCTGCTTATGAGCTATATTCCGATGTTCCCGGCGTTTTGGCGCCTGCGCAAATACGACGATCGCCCGCGCGTGTTCCGCGCGCCCTTCGAGGGCAAGGTGCTCGCGGTGGCACTTGCGATTCCCGTGGTGGAGCTTGTGCTTTCGATTGTCGCCACGATTGTGCCGCTCAACAGCTCACCCGCCGAGATGACAAAGTTGCCGATTCTCGTGGGCGTGATAATCGGTGTGTTGTTGGGCGAGGTTTCGCGCCTCATATCGCGCCGCGGCCGCAGCGTCGATAATCCCGGCGTTGGTGCAAGGGGGACAGGTTTCTTTGCACCAAAACAGTAACGCCGCGAGCTGCGCGGCGCTTGCTGCATCTTGGATTACCGCTCGCGGTGCTCGGGGTCAGAAGCGAGTTTAGGCGCAAAGTAGGGGATGTGGCCCAGGTAAGGGCAGCTGTCCGTACGTTCGTCGACAACACAGGGGATATCGTCGTAGGTGAGTGAGTCGCTCAGGCGGGCGATGGCCTTGGCGGCAGGAGCGACGAGCATCTTGAGCGGTGCGATAGGCGCCATGGCATCTCCTTTTCTTCATGCGACCCGTGTTCTGGCGCGAATGTATACGTCGCCAGTCTAGCATCCCGTCGCGGAGAGTTCAAAACCAACACAAATGCGACGGCTATTTCTGCGCTATCTTCAACGTCTCAATCTGTAACGTCTAGCTTAATAAATCGCCTCTACTTGTTACAGATTGAGATAAACCGCCGGAGCGGGCCGTTTCCTTTCTGAACCACCACATAAGTGCCTGTTCCTTCCGTAGAGGTTTGGGTGTCGTATCGGCGTTTACCCAGATAAAATCTACCAAAATGACCCCGTCTACACTTTGAGCCAGAGCCGACACTAATTCAAATGGCGAAATCAAAGGGCGTTCTCCGTATGGAGGGCGCCTTTTTATCGCAGGATGTTTTGCGCGGCAGTCATAAGGCCCAGTCGGTTGCTGACGCCGAGCTTGCGATAGATGGCGTTGACGTGCTTCTTTACGGTCGACTCGCTTATGAATAGCTCGTTTGCCATCTGTTTGTTCGTTTTGCCGTCGAGCATGAGCCGCATGACTTCGGCTTCGCGCGGTTGGATATTATGTTCTGCAATGAAAGCATTCAGCTGGTTTGTGTCTTCGGTCTGGGTGAGTTTAATGCCCCGAGGATAGAGGTTGGCGAGCGCGAGGCTCGCGTGCCGAGCGATTTCGAGCAGGATTGCGAGCTCGGTGTCGGTGAAATCTCCAGCCGTGCGTTCGCGAAACAGGGCGATGCTTCCTAGCGGGCTGTCGTTGTGCGCGAGCGTGGCCGTACAGCCAAAGTAGACGCCCTGCGGTTCCATCCATTTGCGATAGATGGGCGTGGCATCGCGTCGCTCGACGTCGACGAGGTCGAGGTCGCGGTAAACGCCGACCTTATGTAGGTCAAAGCTCCATGTTGTATAGTCCATCGCGGCGTAGCGGTTGTAGTAGTCGCTCAGTGCGCGGTCGTCCATTCCGCTGCTTGCGGGGTGGACGTAGCGTGGGGCATCACTGCCCGCCGCCTCGATCAGGTCGAACATGGCGATCCGATGGGGCACGAGCCCTGTCGTTCCCTCGAGGGTCTCCTTTTGCAGCTTATCAATACCGTGTGATGCGTGGATTGCAAGCGCGAGCTCGTTGAGAGCAGTCCAGGTCGTACCGTCCAACTCAATAGTCTGCTGTTTATTGCATGGGGGCATAGGGCGTCCTTTCCATTGTGGAACCCAGTATGTCATGTTCTCGGCCTGAATAGAACTTTAGGTCAGCGAATGGTATACCGTCGGTCGCTGAAAGGGGCTCGAGGGACCATTGAGGACATCTCGGTGCGGCCGCATCATGGTCTCGTCAAGCAAAAGCACCGAGATTTAGGAGCTTGAAATGAAGACAATCTACGAGAGTGAATCCACGCCTAAGAAGGACGGGTTCTATATGCCCGGTGAGTATGAGGAGCAGGAGCGCACCTGGATTCTATGGCCGCACCGCTCCGACGTGTGGCGCTGCGGCGCCAAGCCGGCGCAGAAGGTCTTCACCGAGATCATCAAGACCGTTGCACGCTTTCAGCCCATCACTGTGGGCGTCAACACCGAAGACTTCCCCGCGGTGTGTGAGATCTTCGACGGCGTTGAGAACGTGCGCGTTATCCACATGGAGTACAACGACAGCTGGATTCGCGACCCCGGCCCGGCATTCCTCGTTAATGACAATGGTGAGGTGGCCCTTTCGCACTTCCATTTTAATGCTTACGGCGGTTTCATTGACGGCCTGTATTTCCCGTGGGACAAGGACGCTTCCATTGGCCTGCAGGTGGCACAGCTTGAGCAGGTTAACCGTTATCGTCCCGAGGATTACATCCTCGAGGGCGGCTCGTTCAACTGTGATGGTCAAGGCACCGTCGTGACCACCGAGATGTGTCTGCTCAACGAGGACCGCAACCCGCAGTACACCAAGGAGCAGATTGAGGAGAAGCTCTCTGAGTATCTCGGTATCGAGAAGGTTATCTGGATCAAGGACGGAATCGATCCGTACGAAACGAACGGCCATGTGGACGACGTCGCATGCTTTAGTGCGCCCGGCGAAGTCTGCTGCATGTGGACCGACGATCCCAACCACAAGTTCTACAAGGAGTGCCAGGAGGCGTACAAGACGCTCTCCGAGGCCACGGATGCCAAGGGTCGCAAGCTCAAGATCCACAAGGTGATCATGCCTGCGACATCGGTATATATGACCGAAGAAGAGGCCAGCACGATCGATCCCGTCGAAGGCGTGCTGCCGCGTACTCCCGAGGACGCTTTCGAACCGAGCTATCTCAATTTCCTGCCCATCAACGGTGCGGTGCTTGTACCGCAGTTCGGCGATCCCAATGACGCCCAGGCGCTCAAAGATATCCAAGCTGCTTATCCGGACCG
The DNA here is from genome assembly GCF_050313415.1 of Collinsella sp. SGI.184. Classification (NCBI taxonomy): domain Bacteria; kingdom Bacillati; phylum Actinomycetota; class Coriobacteriia; order Coriobacteriales; family Coriobacteriaceae; genus Collinsella; species Collinsella sp. SGI.184. The sequence continues at coordinate 4,371 of NZ_JBNPLJ010000028.1, forward strand.
CGAAGTCATCGGTATCATGACCCGTGAAGTTATCTACGGCGGCGGCAACATCCACTGCATCACCCAGCAGCAGCCTAAGGCGCGCTGTAAATAGCAGTTCCATGGTGAACAGCGCTTGATTGTCCGCACGCGAAAGTCCGCCGACTTCAATGGTCGGCGGACTTTTTGTGTGGTGGTTTCAGCTGAACGGCGGGCCGTGCGGCTTGGATGTGCGGGCTAATCCTGCGTGTCGCCTCCGTACATGTAGACGATAAAGCCGTCGCCGGTGTCCTGGCTGTGATCTTCTAGGATGCGCTTCATGTTGAGGTGCTCGTAGAACTGCCAGTCGGCGTTGCAGTCGCTCATCAGGAAGAACTTGGTGCAGCCTGCCTTGGCGAGCTCAGCGCGCGCAAGGTCGATGAGCTCGCGGCCGAGTCCCTTGCCCTGCCAGTCGGGCGCAATGATGATCAGGTTGAGCTGGCCCTGGGCATACTCGTTGCCCGTGGCGGCAAAGCGGTCGGCCGTGGCCTTTTCACGACTGTCGCCAAAGAGCGAGCCCTCGAGCTTGGCATCGGCGGTCTTTGCCATCTCGGTTGCCTGGATAAACAGCTCGTCGTAACAGGTCTCCCAGGTGGGATTGGTGCGCGCCTTGCCGTCCTCGAAGATGCCGATGCAGCAGGCGGCGATAATGCGGCCCTCGGCCTCGGCGACGAGTGCGATGGGGGAACGCTGCAGCTGCATGGCGATGTTAAAGCGTGCGCAGAAATCGGCGGCTTCGACGTCGCCGCGGTTGCGCAGCGTGTTGCACCACAGCTGGTTGTAGATGGCGGCGATGCCGGTCAGGTCATCAAGCGTGGCGGCGCGCAGGGCTACGTTCTCAAGGCTCATGGAGACTCCTTCCAAGTTGGGTCAGGCCATCTATGAGTTTGACATGGACGCAGGACGGCCGCATCGACCATTCGGCAGACGAGCCTCGATTCCTCGGGGACGGAGGGTTCCAAGAGAGAATGAGAGCGGATTATCGGACGCCCGCTCGACGAGAGTGGATAATCTCCCACTTTTAGCGCTGATATAGGCCAAAAACGGGAGATTATCCACTCTCATTCTGGGTAGTCGTTGGGGACGTTCTTAAACGACTAGTCAAACAAGAACGTCCCCAACGACTACCATCGCCGAGACCGTGGCCGGCCTCTCCGGCACCCGCATCACTGGCTAGTTTCGCCCATGCGCTGGGGTGGGGGATATGCGTCTTCCACCCTTCCTTTCTTTGGCTGGATTTTGCGCTGAAGACAGCGATCTGCATGTCTTTGGCGTAAAGTTTATCCTTAGCACATATCAATAAGCGAAAGGCCCGGTAGTGAGTACGTTCTACTTCTTCTACGGAATCACATTCGTCTTGGTTTGCATGGTGGCGGTGTGCGTATCGGTATGCGCATACCTCGTCTCACATCGAACAAGCTACTTGACGGTCTCGGCCTTCTTTTTCTTCGACATGCTCGAAAGCGCCCTCGTATTCCTCGATGAGTATCAGGGCAGTAAGATGATGGCAGATATCCTCAGCAGCCAATTTCCCATGACTCACCCCATAACGAAACTCGTCCTATCGATTGGAATCATGGCGAGCATGTGGGCATTTGCATTGGCGATCGTAAACAAGACGAGCCGGCTTCACATGCTCGTGCCCTGCATCGTCTTTTCTGCTTTCGAGGCCATGTCGCTTGTTTTGCAGCCCGATTCAATCAAACAACTCGCATTTTATGCGTTGCGCTCCTTGTTCATGTTCGTGGCGTTTGGCATGATTTTCGTCTGCTACCGCAAAAGCAAGCCGTTGGCGCGAAAGAGCTTCTATGCACGCTACGGCAGGTTTCTTATTGTGATGGCTGTGTTGACGGTGTTTGTTCTGATTGAGGATGTACGCGTTCTCGGGCTGAATATTGGGCGGATCGAAGTCATTGATTACCTGTATTTTGCCTACGGCAGAAACATCCCAGAGAACATCATGAGCGTGGTGGCCGCGATATATACCGTTCGTGCGGCGTCGCGGATCTTGTCGTTGCGCTTTTCTGCTCCGCCCACAACGTCTGGCACCTCTGCCAAGCAGATTGCGGAGGTCCGCTTCTCGGCATTCTGCGACCAGCACGATATCTCCGCGCGTGAACGCGAAGTGCTCGACCTTCTGCTCGATGGCCAGGATAACCGCGCCATAGCGAATGAATTGTTTATCTCTGTCGGCACGGTCAAATCGCATGTTCACACGATATTCCGTAAATGCGGTGTCTCATCGCGGTCCGAGCTTCTTCAGAGCTTTTGGGCAGGTTAAAGGCAGGGTTATAGGGGATATAAGCCTCCGCTTACGGCAATAACCCCGTTTGTGCAGACAAGTTTATACCCGGGGGTGCTATTCAGGTGATAGCAAGCGTCGCGAAAGCGCGGCGATGTCAACTGAAAGGTGGGTTATATGAAGACCTCTATCCCCCCCGTTTCCCGTAGAAGCTTTCTCGGCCTGAGCACGTTGGGCGCCGCGGCTGTTGCGGTGGGTGCCGCCGGTTGCGCCAACAATTCTTCAAATGCCGGAAGCACCGGCAGCGCGAGTTCCGATAAGGCATCCATCGTCTTTCGTAACGGCACGATTCAGACGATGGTCAAAGAGGGCGACACCGCGGCCGCCCTGGCTGTCTCGGGCAACAAGATCGTATATGTAGGCGAAGACTCCGGTGTTGACGAGTACATCGATGACAACACGCGCGTCATCGATCTTGATGGCGGTATGGTGATCCCCGGCTTTATGGACGGCCATATCCACGCTCCGGGCAACTGGGTGACCGCGCTGTACGAAATCGATCTTACCAAGGCTACCACGATCGATGAGTATAAGAAGGCGGTCAGTGATTTTGTAACCAAGCATCCCGATGATGAGGCTTACGTTGGCGGCTCGTTCATGATCAACGCCTTCGAGCAAGAGGATGGCACCAATCCCGGCCCCAACAAGTCCATCCTCGATGAGATCTGCTCCGATAAGCCCATCATGCTGACCGATGTTTCCTATCATTCGGTGTGGGTCAACAGCCGTGCGCTCGAGCTTGCGGGCATCGATAACGATACCCCCAACCCCACGGGCGGCATCATCACCCGCGATGCAAACGGCGAGGCGACTGGCTACTTGATCGATTCTGCTGCAGGTATGGTGAGGGAGGTTGTCTCCGTCGAGCATACGGACAAGGAGCTTGAGAACGCTATCGACAAGTACCAGCAGGTGGCTACGAAATACGGCATCACCGGCATTACCAACATAAGCGTCGTGGGAGATTCTACGGCACAGGATTGCCAGTTCTATACTGACCTTGAGAAAGATGGCAAGCTTAACCTGCGCATGCGAGTACTTCCTACCATTAGGCCCGGCATTACGGCTGAAGAGGCCATTAAAACCGTGAAGGACCTCAAGAAGTTCGATAGCAACATGATCTCTACCGGTACGGTTAAGATCTACTCCGATGGCGTTACCGAGGGCGGCAGCGCCGTGATGCTCGAGCCATATACCTCCGCCGCCGGTAAGGGCGATAACTGGCACGGCGAGTCCGTCTGGGATCAGCAGGAGTTCAGCGACATGGTGGCCGCCCTCGACAAAGAGGGTGTTCAGATTCATGTTCACGCGATCGGAGATGGCGCCGTCCACAATACACTCGATGCCTACGAGCGCTGCGTCAAGGAGAACGGTGAGCGCGATGATCGCCGCAACACCATGACGCATGTGTGTGCAATCACCGACGAGGACATTCAGCGCGTCGTCGATCTCGACATCGTGTGCGCGTTGCAGTTCCTGTGGATGTATCACGATCCTTTGTGCGACCTCGAGATCGCCTTTGTGGGCGAGGATCGCGCCATGAAGTTCTACCCCGTCAAGAATATGCTCGAGGCCGGCTGCTTTATCTCCGGTGCGAGCGATGGCCCGGTCACCGGCTATGCGCCGCTCGAGGAGATCGAGGTGGCCGTTACGCGCAACAGCCCGTATCCCGAGGAGGAGGACACCGATATGTACCGTTGGCCCGAGCAGGCCATCACGGCATATCAGGCGCTCGAGGCATACACCAAAAACGTTGCCTTCGAGAACTACATGGAGGATAAAATCGGTACGCTCGAGGTGGGCAAGCTCGCCGACATCACGGTGCTCGACCAAGACATTCTTCATTGCGATCCCAAGAAGATCTCCGATACCAAGATTCTGTTCACTGTCTCCGATGGCCGTATCGTATACGAGGGATAATCGGTCGAACGAGGTAAAGAGCGGGCGATCTGCTCGGTAGAACGCTAGGGCGCCAGCCGTCGTCGCGATTTAGTGCAGGCCGCCGCGGATGCGTGAGCGTCCGCGGCGGCGCTTTTTTGCGGTGGTCATGGGGGACGTTCTTAAACGACTAGTCAAACAAGAGCGTCCCCAACGACTACCCCAAGGAATGTCCCAGACTGCCGGCAGAAAAGGAACGTCCCTAACTGTCGCGTCCGGAGCAAGACGGCGCCGCAGGTAGAGGACGGACAGCGAGCGGGCCGCATTTGAGACAAGGTGACGTGAAACGAAAGGGCGCTGACCTTCTGGTCGCGCCCTTGAAGTTGAGCGTCAGATTGTACAGGTGCGGCCCGCGCAGCGTCGAGTAGTTACGCGGTTTAGTAAAACCGCGTAACTAAACCCGCTCTGCGATCTCGTGGATGAGGTAGTCGGTCTTTTCCCAGCCCAGGCACGGGTCGGTGATGGACTTGCCAAAGACGCCGCCGTCGACAGACTGGTTACCGTCCTCCAGGTAGGATTCGATCATAAAGCCCTTGACCAGCTTGGAGATGGACTCGTTGCGGCGGCAGCTGTCGAGCACCTCCTTGCAGATGCGGTGCTGCTCCAGCGGGCGCTTGCCCGAGTTGTCGTGGTTGCAGTCGATGACCGCCGCCGGGTTGGCGTAGCCGGCATGCTCGGTATAGCGCTCAGCCAGACGCTCCAGATGCTCGTAGTGGTAATTGGGGTAGGTACGACCGTCGAGACCAATGTAGCCACGCATGACGGCGTGCGCGAGCGGATTGCCGTCGCACTCGACCTCCCAGTTGCGGAAGATGAAGCTTTGATGTGCCTGGGCGGCGTAGATGGAGTTGAGCATAACGGTGGTGGAACCGGCGGTGGGGTTCTTCATGCCCACAGGCACCGAAATGCCGCTCGACACCAGACGATGCTCCTGGTTCTCGACCGAGCGCGCGCCCACGGCGACGTAGCTCAGCAGGTCGACGAGGTACTGGTAGTTGGACGGGTAGAGCATCTCATCGGCGGTAAAGAAACCGGTCTCCTCGATGACGCGCAGGTGCATATGGCGGATGGCCTTGACGCCCTCGAGCAGGTCGTCGGGAGCCTCGGGGTCGGGGTTGTGCAGCAGGCCCTTGTAGCCGGTGCCCTTGGTGCGCGGCTTGTTGGTATAGACGCGCGGAATGATGATGAGTTTGTCCTTGACCTCTTCGGCGACCTTGGCCAGTCGGCTCATGTACTCAAGCACCGAGTCCTCGCGGTCGGCAGAGCACGGGCCGATGATGAGCACCTTGCGCGCGTCCTCGCCGGTAAAGACCTTGGCGACCTCGGCGTCGAATGCCTGTTTTTTGGCGGTAAGATCGGCGGAAAGCGGCATTTCCTCGCGGATTTCCATGGGGATCGGCAACCTGCGCTTGAATTCCATGGCCATACGGGGCCTCCTCAATCAAATAAGACAAAGTGTGCATTGTCGAATGCTCGGCATTATCCGCTGTCGCACGCTAAAGTGCAAGCCCTCGTTACCCCAAAACCTGCCAAAAAGGGACAGGTTTATTTTGGCAGGTTTTATCTGGTCAAACGTCAACTGACCCTGGAATGGAATGATGTCACGTGGCTTGGAAGAGGCCGTCGATTTGGTCCCAGGGGAGGCGGTTTGAGGGTCGCAGAACAAAAAACGGGAGCGCAGGTTGTCCTGCGCCCCCGTTCTCGGGTGTTATTCGTTCCCTGCGGCAGAATTTACGCCGCTTCGTCGAACTGCGAGTTGTACAGGTCGGCGTAGAAGCCGCCTTGAGCGAGCAGCTCGTCGTGCGTGCCCTTCTCGACGATGTCGCCGTCGCGAATTACCAAGATCACGTCGGCGTTGCGGATCGTGGACAGGCGGTGTGCGATAACAAAGCTGGTACGGCCCTGCATCAGCGCATCCGTGGCGCGCTGAATAAGCTCCTCGGTGCGGGTATCGACGTTGGATGTCGCCTCGTCCAAAATCAGCGCCGGGCGGTCGGTCAAAATGGCGCGGGCAATGGTCACGAGCTGGCGTTGGCCCTGCGAAAGGTTGGTGCCTTCCTCGTTGATCATAAAGTTGTAACCGCCGGCGAGCGTATGGATAAAGTGGTCGCAGCGTGCAGCGCGTGCAGCGGCCTCGACCTCGGCATCGCTTGCATCGGGGCGTCCGTAGCGGATGTTCTCGCGGATGGTGCCGTTAAACAGCCACGTATCCTGCAGCACCATGGCAAACTCGCCGCGCAGTGCCGCGCGGTCCCAATCGCGTACGTCGACGCCATCGACGCGCAGCGAGCCGCCGTCCACGTCGTAGAAGCGCTGTAGCAGCTTAATGAGCGTGGTCTTGCCGGCGCCGGTGGGACCGACGATGGCGATGGTCTGGCCGGGCTGTGCCTCGCAGCTAAAGTTGTGGATGATGGTCTTGTCGGGCGTGTAGCCAAACTTGACGTGGTCAAACTCCACATGGCCAGGGCGCTTTTCGGGAATCTGCGCGTCGGCCTTCTGCTCCTCCTCGGGCGCGGCCAGGAACTCAAAGACGCGCTCGGTGGCAGCGGCCATAGACTGCATCGTGTTGCTCACGTTGCCCAGCTGCTGCACGGGTTGCGTAAAGTTGCGAACGTACTGGATAAAGCTCTGGATGTCGCCGGGCGTGGCATTGCCGGTCAGCGCGAGCTGTGCGCCCACCACGACGACGCCCACGTAGCCCATGTTGCCCACCAAGCTCATAAGCGGCATCATCAGGCCCGACAGGAACTGCGAGCGCCAGCCACTAATAAAGAGGCGGTCGTTTTGACGGTCGAACTCTTCGATTGAGGCCTCGGCGCGGTCGAACACCTGAATGACGTTCTGGCCGGCAAAGTCCTCCTCGATAATGCCGTTGACGGTGCCCAGGACCTGCTGCTGCTCGCGGAAGTACGGCTGCGAGAAATGAATCATCACGGTCAGGATAATCGCGGCGGCCGGCAGTGTGAGCACGGTGACGCCGGTAAGCGGCAGGCTGATCGACAGCATCATGACGAGCACGCCGATAATCTGCGTCACCGACGTGATGAGCTGCGTCACGCTCTGGTTGAGCGACTGACCCAGCGTATCGACGTCGTTGGTGATGCGGCTGAGCACGTCGCCCTTGCTGTGTCCGTTAAAGTAGCTCATCGGCACGACGGCAATCTTGGCGGCGATTTCCTTGCGCATGCGGTAGCAAATCTTTTGCGTGACGCCGGTCATGAGCCAGCCCTGGATGAGGCTGCAAACAGAGCTTGCCAGATACAGGCAGAGCAAAAAGCCGAGCGTCTTGGCGATCCAGGCAAAGTCGACATCGCCGGTACCGTTGACCTTGGCGACCAGGCCTTCGAACAGCTTGGTCGTAACCTGGCCGAGCACCTTGGGTCCCACAATGTTAAAGACGACCGAGCACACGGCAAAGGCGACGGCGGCAAGCACGGCAACCTTGTGTTGACCGATATAGCCGAGCAACTGCCGCATGGCGCCCTTAAAGTCCTTGGCCTTCTCGCCGCGGCCCATGCCACCCATGCGGCCCATGGGACCGCGCCGGCGGGTGGGCTTGGGAATCTGAGTCTTGGTCTCGTCTGCCATTAGTGCTCGCCTCCCTCCATAACGGCTGCAATTTCTTCTTGAGTGAGCCCCAGCTCCTCGGCGGAAAGCTGCGACTGTGCGATCTCCAGGTACGCCGGGCAGCTGTGCAGCAGCTCCTCGTGCGTACCAGTGCCCACCACGTGACCGTCGTCGAGCACGATGATCTGGTCGGCGTGCATGATGGTCGCGATGCGCTGGGCTACGACAACGAGCGCGGCGTCGGTAACGTTTTTGGCAAGCTCTTCGCGCAGGCGCGCGTCGGTCTTGTAGTCGAGGGCGCTAAACGAGTCATCGAACACCAGGACCTCGGGCTTTTTTGCCAACGCGCGGGCGATGGCCAGACGCTGGCGCTGACCGCCCGAGACATTGGAGCCGCCCTGGCTGATGGGGGAGTCGTAGCCGCCCTCGCGCTCGGCGATAAAGTCCTCGGCTTGGGCGATGCGCGCGGCCTCGTGCATGTTCTCGTCGCTTACCATGTCGCCGGCAAACTTAAGGTTGCTCTCCACGGTGCCCGAGAACAGACGCCCCTGCTGAGGGATGTAACCAATGCGGCGGCGAAGCTCGGAAAGGGTCATATCGCGCACGTCGATGCCGTCGAGCGAAATGCTGCCGCCCGTGACGTCGTATAAGCGCGGAATCAGCTGTACGAGCGTGGACTTGCCCGAGCCCGTGGAACCAATGATGCCGAGCATCTGACCGGCATGCGTGGTGAAGTTCACACCGCTCATGACGTCGGCGCGGGCATCGGGATACTGGAAGCTCACGTCGCGGAAGGTGAGCTCACCGCGCGGTGCGCTGGCGGCGGGCAGTTTGGGCGAGGCGGGGTCGTTGATGCTCGTGGGGCAGGTGATGACCTCTTCCACGCGCTCGGCTGCGACCTCGGCGCGGGGCAGGATGACCGAAACCATGGTGAGGATCATAAACGCCATGACGATCTGCATGGTATAGGAGATAAACGCCATCATGTTGCCGACCTGCATCACGCCATCGGACACGCCCTGCGCGCCAAACCAGACGATAAGCACGGTGATGCAGTTCATGACGAGCATCATGAGCGGCATCATAAAGCTCATGGCACGGTTGGTGTAGAGCTGCGTGGTCATTAGGTCGAGCGAAGCCTTGTCAAAACGCTCGAGCTCATGCTCCTCGCGGTTGAACGAGCGGATGGGCATAAGGCCGTCGAGCAGCTCGCGGGCGGTGAGGTTCACGCGGTCCACAAAGCTCTGCATCTTTTTGAACTTGGGCATGGTGAGGCCCATAAGCACGCCGACGACGGCCGAGACCGCGATGATGGCCACGGCGATGGTCCACTCCAGGCCGGTGTGGTTGGCCAGGACGCGCATGACGGCGACGATGCCCATGACGGGGGCCATCAGGCACATGCGGATAAACAGGGTTGCGGCCATCTGAATCTGCTGAATGTCGTTGGTGCAGCGGGTGATGAGCGAGGCCTGGCTAAACTTGCCCACCTCGGCCGGCGAGAAGTGCATAACCTTGTTGAAGGTCTCGCGGCGCAGGTCGCGTGCGATGGAACAGGCGGTGCGCGAGGCCACGGCGCCGGTCAGGATGGTGGCGATGAGCGAGATCAGGCACAGACCAAACATCGTGGTTGCCATGCGGCCCAGATAGGCGTTCTGCACGTCGGCGGGGTCGATGCCCTGCGCCTTGTACTCGTCTTGTACATAGCTCACGGCGCGTTGGGTCACGATGGAACCCGACATGGAGCCCATTTTGTCCGCCATATCGTTGGCGCCCTCGACGAGCTTGCCCTGGTCGATTAGGCCGCCTTCAACGCCTAGGCGCAGGCTCTTCATGGTGATCTTACCGCCGTCGGTATCAATCTGCTTTTGCATGTTCTGCGCCGCCGCGGCCTTCTGCTGCATCTCGGCGAGCTGCTCGGGCGTCATTGCCGCCATCTGCTCGGGGGTGGGCATGGCCTGGGCGGCGTTGTTGTTATTCTCGCTGGACGAACCCATCATGTCATCCATGGAGTTGGCGTCAATGCCCTGGTTGAACGAAAGGACGACGGTCTCGGGCAGGCTCACGATGTTGGCAATCTTGCCGCCGTCGGCGCGCTCTTCCTCGGTGCCCTTGTACGTTCGAATGCCGTTATTATCCGCCTTGCTAAACACGGCCTCCACAGCTTTGGCGTCCTTATCGCTCATAAAGAGTTCGAGGTCGTCGAGCGATTCGGTGCGAATGGTGTCAGGTACGGGCGAGGCGATACCGCCTTGCTGCACGCCCACGTCGACGATGTCGCTCATATACGTAGGCAGCGCCAGATCGGCGTTGCAGCTGATTACGATAAGTACGATAGCTGCGAACAGTGCCAGGACATGCTTTTTAAAGAGCTTGAGAATTCTCACTCGGCATCTCTCCTTTCTTGATTGCGGTCGATAATTTCGTTGGCACGCCTAAGAAGGCGCACCATCTCTTGGGTATCTGTTTCGCCGAGCTGCTCGAGGAAGGCCGCGGTGCGGTCCTCGAATTCCCGATGCTTGATTTCGAGATCATGGAATCCCTTGTCGGTCACCGTGACGTGTACGCGACGACGGTCGGTCTTTGAGTGCTCGCGCTCGACCCAGCCTTTGGCTTCGAGAGCGCGCAGGATATTGGCGATGCGGGCGCTCGAGACCCAGGCACGATCGGCGAGTTCGCTTGGCGTGAGCGAACCGCCTGCGAGCATGAGGGCGCGCATGACGGCCATCTCACCACTGAGGGCTTTGTCCGCAAAGCGCGAAATGCGCTGATGCATACTGCCGAACTCGGTAAGGAGCTGACGCCCAAGTTCACGGAAATCGGTATCTTTCACCGAAAACCCCTAACACTAGAAACTATTTTTGGTAGAAGATGATACCCCCATATGCGGGCCTCATGCAGTGGGCAATATTAAGAGCGCATAAAGACTTAAAATAATTCAATTGCTGAAGCGTTTCAAAGAACTATCATGCCCGCGGTTAGGCGAGGGGTTGTCACCACCATGACGACTGGGACTCATTTATCGCCATGTGCGATGCTCCAACTTCCCGCAAGGAGACATCTGAATCAAGGGGGTTGGAGTCATGGCATTTGACTTCACGGGTAAAACCGCGATCGTTACCGGTGGCACTCAGGGCATTGGCCTCGAGATTGCCAAGGGTATCGTTGCGGGCGGCGGACACGTCGCGCTCATCGCAAGGAACGCTGCTAAGGGCGAGGCGGCTGTGGCCGAGCTTGGCGAGGGCAACAAGTTCTATCAGCTCGATGTCGCCGATGCGCCCAAGGCGCGCGAGACCGTCGAGCAGATTTTTACGGACCTGCCGCAAACCAACATCCTGATCAACTGCGCCGGTGTCATCAGCACCAAGAAGTTTGACGAGATCGACGACACCGAGTGGCGTCGCACCATCGACATCAACCTCAACGGCACCTTTACCATGATGAATGCCGTGTACCCGCACTTTAAGGCGGCACATGCCGGCACTATCGTCAACGTGAGCTCCGTTGCTGGCAAGATCGGCGGCGGCCTGCTCGGCACCGCGGCCTACGCGAGCTCCAAGGCCGGTGTCAACGGCCTTACCAAGGCGGTCGCCAAGGAGGGCGGTAAGTTCGGCATCCGCTGCAACGCTGTGTGCCCGTCGCTCACGCTTACCGACATGACGTCGATCCTTTCTGACGAGAACTCTCAGCGCATCATCAACGGTATTCCTCTGGGCCGCGCCGCCCAGGCCAGCGAGCCTGCGCAGATGGTGCTGTTCTTCGCTTCCGACCTCGCCAGCTTCGTGAACGGCGAGATCGGTGACTGCGACGGCGGCATCGTCCTGGACGGGTAATACCCCGCGGTAATCGTTTGGCGGCGACCCTGGCGAATCGGGGTTGTCGCCTTCTTTCTGACATAGGCGCGTGCGGCTACGATTCGCATGCATCCAAAGGAGATATATATGAGTGAATCGACTGCGGTGGAGGCGCCGGCTGCAAAGGAGCCGTTCTTTAAGATGTCCTCCATCCCGGGCGCCAATATTTTGGTGCCGCTTTTGCTGGGCTGCTTGCTCAACACGCTATTCCCCGACCTGTTCAAAACGCTCGGCAGCTTTACGCTTGGCATGACCCAGCTGGGTGCAAGCCCGCTCGTGGGCGCTTTTTTGCTCATCGTCGGTACGACGATTTCGTTTAAAAGTGCTCCTGCCGCCGCTGCACGCGGCGCCATCATCATCGCTGTCAAGCAGATCGTGGTCGTTGCCGTGTCGCTGCTCATCCTTTATGTATTCAACGACAACCTGTTTGGCATCTCTGCCATGGTGATGCTGGCGGCTTGCACCGGCGCCAACAACGCTATGTACGCTGGTCTGATGGGCACCATGGGCAACGAGGCCGAACGTGGCGCCGTCGCCATCACCACACTCGTTGTCGGCCCTCCGGTCACAATGATCGTGCTCGGCGCTGCTGGCCAGGCTCCGATCGGCTGGTCGCTCGTGGGCGCCATCCTGCCGATCGTCGTCGGCATTATTCTGGGTAACCTCTTCCCGAGCTTTAAGAAGATGATGGCTCCGGCACTTTCCGCCATCATCGTGCTCGTCTTCTTTGCCATGGGCTCGACCATGACCTTTGGCCAGCTCATCAACGGCGGTCTTCCCGGCATCCTGCTCGGCGTGATCTGCTCGGTGGTCTTTGCAATTCCCGTCATCGCGGTCGATAAGTTCACGGGCGGTACGGGTGTCGCAGGTGCGGCCATTTCGAGCTGCGCCGGAGCCAATGTGGCCACGCCTGCCGCCATGGCGAGTGTCAACGAGGCCATGTACGGTGGCGCCGTGCTCGCGACGGCTACGGCGCAGGTTGCAGCGTGCGCCATCGTGACGGCCATTTTGACCCCGCTGGTCACCAGCTGGTGCTACAAGCATTTTGAGGGCCAGGGTCACGGCGACAGCAAAAAGGCCGCGGCCGACAAGGTCGCCGCAGCCGCTTAATGCCAAGCGGCAATCAAAGCTAAATAACTAGCCACGCCACAGGGCGGCCCCGGGGGAAATCCCGTGGCCGCCCTGCAGTTTCTGTGGGTCTCTGGGACACTTTACCCTGCTAAAGCTGGCATAACAGCTAGAGTGAACGTCGTACAAAGGCAAGGAAAAATACCAAACAAATCGGTGAACGGTAGTTGTTCGCGCTCACATTTCCTGCGGATTTGTTAAAAACGCCCTAATGTTATAAAAAAAGAAACATATAACAGCCCTGATGAAGGGGGTAGCTATGTTATCCTTCTCAAACGGGTGAAATCTTGGGTTTTGGGTTGCAGTTCCAAGGTGGACAAACGTTTTTCCCTGTGCTAACGCGCGATGGAAGGCGAATGAAGCCGGTCATGCAACCCGAACATTCAAGAATTCAATAAGCAGCGGTGTGAGAGAGCGCCGCATTATACGTAACTAGGAGCGTGGTTACACAATGCAGGAGGCATGGGAAGGCTTCAAGGAAGGCATCTGGACGGGAGAGGTTGACGTCCGAGACTTCATCCAGAAGAACTACACCCCCTACGAGGGCGACGAATCGTTCCTCGCCGGTCCGACCGAGCGTACCAAGGAGCTGTGGGGCGAGGTCCTCGACCTGCTGCTCAAGGAGCGCGAGCAGGGCGGCGTCCTCGATATGGACACCAAGACTGTCACGGGTATCGTGAGCCACCCCGCTGGCTACATCGATAACGCCCACCGCGAGAAGGAGACCATTGTTGGCCTCCAGACTGACAAGCCGCTCAAGCGCGCTCTGCACGTCAACGGTGGTATTCGCATCGCTTGCCAGGCTGCCAGCCAGCACGGCTACAAGGTCGACGAGAACGTTGTCGAGCGCTACACCTTCGAGCGCAAGACCCACAACGCCGGCGTCTTCGATGTCTACACCCCCGAGATGCGTGCTTGCCGCTCGGCTCACATTATCACCGGTCTGCCCGATGGCTATGGCCGCGGCCGCATCATCGGCGACTACCGTCGTGTCGCCCTGTACGGCGTCGACTACCTGATCAAGGATAAGGAGGCCCAGAAGGCTTCCACCCCGACGGTCATGACCGCCGACAACATCCGCGATCGCGAGGAGCTGCAGGAGCAGATCCGCGCCCTCGGCGAGCTCAAGATGATGGCCGAGACCTATGGTTTCGATATTTCCAAACCTGCTACCAACACGCAGGAGGCCATCCAGTGGATGTACTTCGCCTACCTCGCTGCCGTCAAGGAGCAGAACGGCGCCGCTATGTCCATCGGCCGTACCTCTACGTTCATCGACATCTACGCTGAGCGCGACCTTGCCAACGGTACCTTTACCGAGGAGCAGATCCAGGAGTTCGTGGATCACTTCATCATGAAGCTCCGCATGGTCAAGTTTGCCCGTACCCCTGAGTACCAGGCCCTGTTTACCGGCGATCCGCAGTGGGTCACCGAGTCCATCGGCGGCATGGGTGTTGACGGCCGTACGCTCGTTACCAAGATGAGCTTCCGCTACCTGCACACGCTCGAGAACATGGGCACCAGCCCCGAGCCCAACATGACCGTTCTGTGGTCGACCCGTCTTCCCGAGAACTTCAAGAAGTTCTGCGCCAAGACTTCTGTCGCCAGCTCCTCGGTCCAGTACGAGAACGACGACCTCATGCGCGTTTACCACGGCGACGACTACGGCATCGCCTGCTGCGTGTCCTCCATGCGCATTGGCAAGGAGATGCAGTTCTTCGGCGCTCGTGCTAACCTGGCCAAGTGCCTGCTGTACGCACTCAACGGCGGTGTTGACGAGGTCTCCAAGAAGCAGGTCGGCCCCAAGTATCGCGCCGTCGAGGGCGACACGCTCGATTACGATGACGTTATGGCCAAGTACAACGACATGATGAAGTGGCTCGCTGGCGTGTACGTCAACTCGCTGAACATCATTCACTACATGCACGACAAGTATTGCTACGAGCGCATCCAGATGGCTCTGCACGACAAGCACGTGCACCGCTGGTTCGCTACGGGCATCGCTGGCCTTTCCGTCGTGGCTGACTCCCTGTCCGCCATCAAGTACGCCAAGGTCCACCCCGTCCGTGACGAGAACGGCATCATCGTCGACTTCGAGACCGAGGGCGAGTTCCCCAAGTACGGTAACGACGACGACCGCGTCGACCAGATCGCTCACGACGTTGTGCACCAGTTCATGGAGTACATCCGCATGAACGACACCTACCGCAACTCCGTGCCCACGACCTCGGTTCTGACCATTACCTCCAACGTCGTGTACGGTAAGAAGACCGGCTCCACGCCCGACGGCCGCAAGGCTGGCCAGCCGTTCGCCCCGGGTGCTAACCCCATGCACAAGCGCGATAGCCAGGGCGCCATCGCTTCGCTGTCTTCGGTTTCCAAGCTCCCGTTCCGCGATGCCCAGGACGGCATCTCCAACACCTTCTCCATCATCCCGGGCGCGCTCGGCAAGGAGGACCAAGTGTTCTTTGGTGATATCGACCTTGATCAGCTGGGCGAGTAACTATTGTTAGTGCTATACTAACAATAACGATTACTGATTAGTGCGCCGGTTTCGGCCGGCGCCTATCGATTGAAGGAGACACATTATGAAGGTTTCTGAAGTTTCCGAGACTCAGGCCGACAACCTGGTCCACATGCTCGACGCTTACGCCGAGAAGGGTGGCCACCACCTGAACATCAACGTCTTCAACCGTGAGACGCTGCTCGACGCTCAGGCTCACCCCGAGAAGTACCCGCAGCTGACCATCCGCGTTTCCGGCTATGCTGTGAACTTCCACACGCTCACCAAGGAGCAGCAGGACGAGGTCATTTCGCGTACCTTCCACAACAAGTTCTAAAGGGACTCAACTCCCACCGGAGACCCGGTAAGGCCTACGCACTTTGCCTCTCAAACGTCCTCGCCGCTTCGCGGCTGCGGAATGTTTGCGAGGCAAAGTGCTCCCGGCCTTGCCGGGTTTCCTGCGTTATCGCACTTTAGGGAACCACGCTAAATTAAATTGGTGTCCTCGGACATGCAAGAAGCCCTCGCTGCGCACTTCGTGCGGCGAGGGCTTCTTGCGTCCTGTAGAATGTTTTGGGAGGTAGCCCAAACAGCCCCGGCGGGGGTCCTGTGTAGTCACCCTTTAGGCGGAACTCTCCTAATGGGTTGAGCGTTCTGGATACTTACTTGCTACCGTTTATCGCG
>NZ_JBNPLJ010000029.1:0-19408 GCF_050313415.1 Collinsella sp. SGI.184
TCCCCTCCTGTGCGCGAGGGCGGATTTCCGGTCCGGGCGGCCCAGGGGTTAAGTTTGCTGCTCTACAGTCCTGGCTCGCACGGAGGCCACATTAAGTGGCCTCCGGCTCGTGCGGAACTCGCGACAAACTTAACCCCTGGGCCGCCCGTCCCGGGAATCCTACGTACTCGTCGGGGCAACGTTCCTCGACAAAAAAGACCCGCTCCCCTGTTGGGAAGCGGGTCTTTGGAAGGGCGGTTAACGTACTAGGAAATTACTCCCCGTCGTTGTCCTTGGCCTCTTCGGCGTCGTCGGTGTCCACAAGCTGGTTGAGCAGCTCGTCGAGGGAAGCCATGTCCTCGTTGATGGCACCGTTGGCGGAAGCCTTCTTGTCGTCGATCGGGGCGCCCAGGAGCTCCTCGTCGGCATCGGCGTGATGCGTCGGAGCGGAGGTACCCAGCAGGATATCGTCCGGACCGTCGGGGCTAAAGACCATCTGCAGCAGCTGCGAGAGGTCTTCCTCGTCGGCAACGTCGTCGTTGTTCTCGAGGATGTAGAGCAGGTCGTGGGCCTCGAGGCCGTCACGGAGCTCCTCGATCGCCTTGGCACCGATGCCATCGATGCGCAGCAGATCCTCCTCGGACTTGCCAACCAGGTCGCCGACCGTCTCGATGCCGACCTCGCTGAACTTGTTGGTCCAGCGCTGCGACACACCCAGGTCGTCGAACAGGTACAGGCGAGCCTTCTCGGCGGAGATGGTGTGGCCGTTGCGGGTGAACGAGCCGTCAGCACCGCCAAACTCGTCGTAGCCGGCCCAGTCGAGCTGCTGTGGGAGCCGCTCGTCCAGGTCCTTGAGCTCCACGGGAGCCCACTCGGGCAGCGACTTGGCGTTGGGCGAAGCCGGACCATCGATGTCCACGTAGCCGTCGGCCGTGCGATACGTCAGCTTGGCGTTAGCGTACGGCTTGAGGCCGGTACCAGCCGGGATCTTCTTACCGACGATGACGTTGGACTTAAGGTCGAGCAGGTGGTCGACCTTGCCCTCAATAGCAGCCTCGGTAAGGACGCCGGCGGTACGGATAAACGAAGCGCTCGACAGCCAGGAGTCGATGTTGGACGCAACCTTGAGCGTACCCAAGATGACGGGCTCAGCCACGGGAGCCTGACCGCCTAGACGGGCAACGCGCTCGACCTCGTCGGCGAACTCGTAGCGGTCGACGTACTGACCAAGCAGGTACTTGGAGTCGCCGGGGTTGGTGATCTGAACGCGACGCAGCATCTGACGTGCGAGCACCTCGATGTGCTTGTCGTTCAGGTCGACGCCCTGGCTGGTGTAGACGTCCTTGACGCTCTCGACGAAGGTGTGCATCGTCGACTCGATGTCGGTCAGCTTGCGCAGGTTGCGGAAGTTGACGAAGCCCTTGGTGATCTGGTCGCCGGCGCGAACCTCGCAGCCGTCCTCGATCTCGGGCATAAAGCGCACCGAAGCGGGGACGCGACGCTCGTCGAGGACACGGGTGTGATCCTCGGAGTCGGTGAGCGTCAGCACGTACTCGGACTTCTCGGGCTTAATCGAGAGGTGGCCGGAGTACGGAGCCAGCTCGGCCTCGCGACCCAGGATCTTCTCGTTGACGTTGCCGACGATATCGAACATACGGCTGACCGTAGGCAGACCCTGCGTAATATCGTCGACGCCAGCGACGCCGCCGGAGTGAATGGTACGCATCGTAAGCTGCGTACCGGGCTCGCCGATGGACTGGGCGGCAATAATGCCGACTGCGGTACCGATGGCGACCGGACGACGGGTGGAAAGATCCCAGCCGTAGCACTTCTGGCACACGCCGTACTTGGAGCGGCAGGTGAGCAGCGCGCGAAGCTTGACCTTCTTAAGGCCCGCATCGACCATCTTCTGGATGTCGGCGACCTTCTCGATATAGCCGTCCTGCTCAAAGAGCACGGTGCCATCGGGAGCCACGACGTCCTCAATAAAGCAACGGCCGACAAGATCGGTGTTGAGGTCGGTGGTGCCGGGAATGATGAGGTTGTAGGTGACGCCCTCGTGCGTACCGCAATCCTCCTCGCGGACGATGACGTCCTGGGCCACGTCGACCAGACGACGGGTCAGGTAGCCAGAGTCCGAGGTGTGGGATGCGGTATCGACCAGGCCCTTACGGGCGCCGTAGGTCGAAATGAAGTACTCGAGCGGCAGCAGGCCCTCGCGGAAGTTCGCCTTAATGGGAAGGTCGATCGTCTCGCCGGACATGTCTGCCATCAGGCCACGCATGCCGCCGAGCTGACGCAGCTGGGTCTTAGAACCACGGGCGCCGGAGTCGGCCATCATGTACAGCGGGTTCTCCTCGTCGAACATGTCGAGCATGAGCGCTGCGACCTTGTCGGTACAAGCGGTCCACTCGTTAACGACTTCGATGTGGCGCTCCGTCTCGTTGATGAAGCCCTCCTCGAAGTACTCGTTGATCTGGTCGACGTTGGCCTGGGCGCGGTCGAGCAGCTCCTGCTTCTCGGCAGGGATGAGAGCGTCCCACACCGAGATGGTGAGGCCGGCGCGGGTAGCGTAGTGGAAGCCGGAGTACTTGATAGAGTCGAGGATCGGGCCGACCTTGGCCTCGGGGTAACGATCGCAGCAGTCGGCAACCAGCTTGGCCACATCGCCCTTGACCATCTTGTAGTTCATGAACTCGTAGTCTTCGGGCAGGCACTGGCGGTTGAAGATGATGCGGCCGATAGAAGTCTCGAAGCGTGCGGTCTTGTTACCGGTGACATCGTAGTCGACGAACTCGTTCTTGCCGTTCTTGACGCGGAAGATACGGGTGCCGTCCTCGTTGATGACGTTGGCGTTCTCGGCGGACACACGGACCTGAATCTTGGCCTGCATGTCGACCTCGGAGCGGCAGTCATAGGCGTGCAGCGCGTCGTCGAAGCTCGAGAACACGTGGTTCTCGCCCGGCAGACCGTCGCGGACCTGGGTCAGGTAGTACACACCAATGATCATGTCCTGCGAGGGGATGTTGACCGGCTTGCCGGATGCCGGCGAGCGCAGGTTGTTCGCAGAGAGCATGAGCACGCGGGCCTCGGCCTGAGCCTGGCTGGACAGCGGCACGTGGACAGACATCTGGTCGCCGTCGAAGTCGGCGTTGAAGGGCGCGCAGACCAGCGGGTGCAGGTGGATAGCCTTGCCCTCGACCAGCACCGGCTCAAAGGCCTGGATGGAAAGACGGTGCAGGGTCGGTGCACGGTTGAGCAGCACGACACGGCCGTCGATGACCTCTTCGAGGATGTCCCACACAAAGGTGGCACCGCGGTCGATAGCGCGCTTGGCGCCCTTGATGTTCTCGACCTTGCCAAGCTCGACCAGGCGCTTCATGACGAAGGGCTTGAAGAGCTCCAGCGCCATGGTCTTGGGCAGACCGCACTGGTGCAGCAGCAGCTTGGGGTCGGTAACGATAACCGAACGGCCAGAGTAGTCGACACGCTTGCCCAGTAGGTTCTGGCGGAAACGACCCTGCTTGCCCTTGAGGGCCTCGGCGAGCGACTTGAGCGGGCGACCACCACGGCCAGAGACCGGGCGCCCACGGCGGCCGTTGTCGAACAGGGCGTCCACGGACTCCTGGAGCATGCGCTTCTCGTTGTTCACGATGATCGCAGGGGCGTCCAGGTCGAGCAGGCGCTTGAGTCGGTTGTTACGGTTGATCACGCGACGATACAGGTCGTTGAGGTCGGACGCGGCAAAGCGGCCGCCGTCGAGCTGGACCATCGGGCGCAGATCGGGCGGAATGACCGGGATGACATCCAGAATCATGTTCGCGGGGCTGTTGCCGCCCTTCAGGAAGGCGTCAACGACCTCGAGGCGCTTAACGGCCTTCTCGCGCTTCTGCTTCTGGGAGTCCTCGTCGGCGATGATGGCCTTGAGCTTCTCGGCCTCGGAGGGGAGGTCGATGGCAGCGAGCAGGTCGCGGACGGCCTCGGCACCCATGCCACCCTTGAAGTACATGGAGTAGTAACGGGTCATCTCGCGGAACAGCGGCTCATCGGAGATGAGGTCGCGCTCGGTGAGCTTCATGAAGGCGTTGAAGGCGTCCGTGCGGAGCTGCTTCTCGTCCTTGCACTCTTCCTCGATGTCGACGATGCCGGAGGCGATCTCCTCGGGGGTCAGCGGCTCCTCGTCGGAGAACTCGTCAAAGTTCTCGGGGTTGCCCTGCTCCTTGAGGGACTCGATCTGGCGGGCGCACTCGGCATCGATCTCTTCCAGATCGGCGGCGAGCTCCTCACGCAGGTCGTCAGCGTCGGCCTCGCGAGCCTCGTAGTCGACCTCGGTGATGATGTAGCTGGCAAAGTACAGAACCTTCTCGAGGTCCTTGGACTTGATGTCGAGCATACGGCTCATCGGGAAGCTCGTGGGGCTCTTGAAGTACCAGATGTGGGACACGGGAGCGGCGAGCTCGATATGGCCCATGCGGTCGCGACGCACCTTGGCCGAGGTGACCTCGACGCCGCAGCGCTCGCAGACGATGCCCTTAAAGCGGATGCCCTTGTACTTGCCGCAGGAGCACTCCCAGTCCTTGGCGGGACCGAAGATCTTCTCGCAGAACAGGCCGTCCTTCTCGGGCTTGAGGGTACGGTAATTGATGGTCTCCGGCTTCTTGACCTCACCGTGCGACCAGGAACGGATCTGGTCGGCGGAGGCAAGGGAGATCTTTACCGAGTCAAATTCAGTAGCTTCGAAATCTGCCACAGTCAACTACTCCTTATCAGTGGTCGTGGCGGCGACAGCCTCGGGTGCCTCGGCGGTCTCGGCATCCTGGGCCTCGACGTCGGCGTCAACGCCGGCGAGCGCAGCCAGGTCATCGAGGGCAGAGGTCTCCTCGGCGGTCACGGGGGCGGAGGCGTCCTCGTCGGCATCGCGCATGGGCTCGATGTCCAGTGCGAGGGAACGGATCTCCTTGACGAGAACCTTGAAGGACTCGGGGATACCCGGAACCGGGACGTTCTCGCCCTTGACGATGGACTCGTAGGTCTTGACGCGGCCCACGGTATCGTCGGACTTGACGGTCAGGATCTCCTGCAGGACGTTGGAAGCACCGTATGCGTACAGTGCCCAAACTTCCATCTCGCCGAAGCGCTGGCCGCCGAACTGGGCCTTGCCGCCCAGCGGCTGCTGGGTAACCAAGCTGTAAGGGCCAGTCGAACGGGCGTGGATCTTGTCGTCGACCATGTGACCGAGCTTGAGGATGTAGGACGTGCCCACGGTAATGGGCTCGCGGAACTCCTCGCCGGTGCGGCCGTCAAACAGGCGGGTCTTTCCGCGCTCGTCAAGCTGGGTGACAAACTCGGGGCGCATGTGATCGCCAAAGGCAGCGGTGGCCTTGTTGAGCATATTCTTGTTGGCACGACGGATGACCTCGGCGATCTCGTCCTCCTTGGCGCCGTCGAAGACGGGCGTCGCGGTAAAGAACGGACCGGGGACGTACTTGTCGGAATCGGCATCCTCGGTATCCCAACCGCAGGCAGCAGCCCAGCCAAGGTGGCACTCGAGCAGCTGGCCGACGTTCATACGCGAAGGAACGCCCAGCGGGTTGAGGATAACGTCGATCGGGGTACCGTCAGCCATGTAGGGCATGTCCTCGACCGGCAGAACGTTACAGATAACACCCTTGTTACCGTGGCGGCCGGCAATCTTATCGCCCTGCTGGATCTTACGACGCTGGGCGACGTAGACGCGCACCTGCTCGTTGACGCCGGGGGCCAGGTCGTCGCCGTTCTCGCGGCTAAAGCGGACGACGTCGATGACGCGGCCGTAAGCGCCGTGAGGCATCTTAAGGGAAGTGTCGCGAACGTCGTGAGCCTTGGCACCGAAGATGGCGCGCAGCAGGCGCTCCTCGGCAGTCAGAGCGCTCTCGCCCTTAGGGGTAACCTTGCCGACCAGGATGTCGCCAGGGCCGACCTCAGCGCCGATGCGGATGATGCCGTCCTCGTCGAGGTTGGCAAGCATGTCCTCGGAGAGGTTCGGGATCTCGCGAGTGATCTCCTCGGGGCCGAGCTTGGTATCGCGGGCGTCGATCTCGTGACGGGTGATGTTGATGGTCGTCAGCAGGTCCTCGGCCACCAGGCGCTCGGACACGACGATACCGTCCTCGTAGTTGAAGCCTTCCCACGGCATGTAGGCCACGGTGAGGTTCTGGCCCAGTGCGAGCTCGCCGTGATCGGTCGAAGGACCGTCGGCCAGAGGCTCACCCTGCTCAACGGTGTCGCCGACGCGCACGAGCGGGCGGTGGTTGATGCAGGTGGACTGGTTGGAGCGCTGGTACTTGGCCAGGTGATACTCGTCCATGCCGCCGGCATGCTTGACGATAATCTTGGAGGCGTCGGCAAAGATGACCTCGCCGGCGTTCTTGGCCAGGGTGACCTCGCCAGAGTCCAGGGCGGCGCGACGCTCCATGCCGGTACCGACATAGGGAGCGGCGGGGTGAACCAGCGGCACGGCCTGACGCTGCATGTTGGCGCCCATGAGCGTACGCTTAGCGTCGTCGTGCTCGAGGAACGGGATCAGCGTGGCTGCGACGGAGAGCATCTGGCGCGGCGAGACGTCCATGTAGTCGACGTCCTCGACAGGCACGTCGGCGGGAGCGCCGAAGGAGCCGTCGAAGTCGCGGGTACGGGCGATCACGGAATGCGGACGGACGATCTTGCCCTCGGCATCGGTCGTGATGAACTCGTTGGTCTTGGGATCGAGCGGCGTGTTGGCCGGCGCGATAACGTGCTTCTCTTCCTCGTCAGCGGTCATCCAGTCGATCTGGTCGGTGGCAACGCCGTTCTCGACGCGGCGGAACGGGGCCTCGATGAAGCCATACTCGTTGACGCGGGCGTAGAGGGCAAGCGAGCCGATCAGGCCGATGTTGGGGCCTTCGGGGGTCTCGATCGGGCACATGCGGCTGTAGTGCGAGTTGTGAACGTCGCGGACGGCCGTCGGCACGTTGGTGCGGCGGCTGGAGCCCGACTTGTGGCCGGCAAGACCGCCAGGGCCGAGTGCGGACAGACGGCGCTTGTGGGTCAGACCGGTCAGGGGGTTCGCCTGGTCCATGAACTGCGAGAGCTGCGAGGAACCGAAGAACTCCTTGATGGAGGCCACGATCGGGCGGATGTTGATGAGCGACTGCGGGGTAATCTCGTCGATGTCCTGGGAGCTCATGCGCTCACGGACGACGCGCTCCATACGGCTCATGCCGATACGGAACTGGTTGGCGACGAGCTCGCCGACGGTGCGGATACGGCGGTTGCCAAAGTGGTCGATGTCGTCAACCTTGAAGCCCTGCTCGCCGGCAGCGAGGGACAGGAGGTAGCGCAGCGTCGCGACGATATCCTCGTCGGTGAGCACCGTGACCTCTTCCTCGGTGGTGAGGTTGAGCTTCTTGTTGACCTTGTAGCGACCGACGCGGGCCAGGTCGTAGCGCTGCGGGTTGAAGAGCAGGCCCTCGAGCAAGCTGCGGGAAGCATCCACGGTGGGAGGCTCGCCCGGGCGCAGGCGACGGTAGATCTCGATAAGAGCATCCTCGCGGGTAAGGGCGGTATCGCGCTCGAGGGTGCGCTTGATCACATCGGAGTTGCCGAGCAGCTCGATGATGTCGTCGTTGGTGACGGCGATGCCAAGGGCGCGCAGGAACATCGTGGCGCTCTGCTTGCGCTTACGGTCGATGGAGACCATGAGCTGGTCACGCTTGTCGACCTCAAACTCAAGCCAGGCACCGCGGGACGGGATGATCTGAGCCTTGTAGATCTGCTTGCCCGAATCCATCTCGGAGCTGAAGTACACGCCCGGGGAACGGACGAGCTGCGAGACGACGATACGCTCGGTACCGTTGATGATGAAGGTGCCCTGATCGGTCATCATGGGGAAGTCGCCCATAAAGACGAGCTGCTCCTTGATCTCGCCGGTCTCCTTGTTGGTGAGACGGACGTCGGTCAGAAGCGGAGCCTGATAGGTCATATCCTTCTCGCGGCACTCCTCGACGGTATGCGCGGGGTCGCCAAACTGATGCTCGCCGAAGGTAACCTCGAGAACATGGTTCTGGCTCTGGATGGGGCTGGATTCCTTAAACGCCTCACGAAGGCCCTCGTCCTTAAAACGCTCAAAGGATTCCCTTTGAACAGAGATAAGGTTGGGGAGCTCCATGGCCTCCGGGATTTTCCCGAAGCTGACGCGCTTGCGCTCAGTGGCAGTGTATGCGTAGGTCACCAGGTTTTTCCTCCTTCACGGAAATGCTCGGTGGGTTGGCGAGGCATAGCTTCGCCAGTTATCGCAACCTAATAGTTTATCAGGTACCGACCGTTGGGCAAGAAAAGCCTTGACGCGATTGAGTTTTTGGAGTAGCAAATTATTTCGACAGAAAATGCGCAGGTAGATAGGTATGTGTCGAACACCTGTTCATATATTTTCTGTGAACAGAGTTGCTGATGCGCGTCGCTGAATGGCGGAATGACGGCGAAGGCTGATCGGGCGGAAACTGCGTCCCGTTTTGAGGCCTCAAACTGGGTTGTAGTTTCCGATTGAGCCCTGTTTGGGAAACTGTATCCCGTCCTGAGCCGATATTCTGGGATGCGCTTTCCGCTAGGGTCCTCAGCCGGAAAGCGCATCCCAGAATTCGATCAAATTGTGGGTCGCACTTTCCGGAGCTAAGCGGCAGGTCGCAAAAAAACGGGTGCAGACCGAAGTCCGCACCCGTAAGCGCTGTTTACTTGCGCATCAAGCCGCCGCGCTCGTCGATGGCATCCCAGAAGGCATCGGCAAAGCGAGGATCGCTTGCGGCCATAAGGGCGTTGGTGGCCATCCAGCCAGAAGGCGTGCCGGTGTCGTAGCCCGACAGAGGATCGATGACGACGGCGTACATGGCCTCGCGGTCGAGCGAACGGGCCATGGCGTCGGTCAGCTGGATCTCGCCGCCCTTGCCGGCCTGCTGGTCGGCAAGCAGCTCCATGACCAGCGGGCTCAGCAGATAGCGTCCAACGATGTACAGGTTGGACGGAGCCGCCTCGGGAGCAGGCTTCTCCACCAAGCCGCCGATACGCCACACGGCGCCAGGCTCGGCATCGCCAACGCCCTCAGCGCCCTCGAGGGAGCCCACGCGCTCGCCGGCGATAACGCCATAGCGGCTGACCTCCTCGGGAGCACACGCGGCAACAGCGATAACCGAAGCGCCGCCATGCTCCTTGGAGACGGCAAGCATCTTGTCGCAAATGTCATGGTTGGGCACAACATAGTCGCCCAGAAGAACCAGGAAGTTCTCCCCCGCCACAGCATCGGCCGCCGAGCGAATGGCATGGCCGAGACCCTTGGGCTCGTACTGATAGCGGAAGTCGACCGGCATACCGCCAGCGTGGGCGACGGCATCGGCATAGGCGTTCTTGCCGCGCTCGCGCAGCAGGTTCTCGAGCGAACGGTCGGGCTGGAAGTAGCTCAGCAGCTCGGGCTTACCGGGAGAGGTAACGATGATGGCGTCGTCGACCTCCTCGGGGTCGAGTGCCTCCTCAACGACGTACTGGATAACCGGCTTGTCGAGAACCGGCAGCATCTCTTTGGGCGTGCACTTAGTGCCAGGCAGAAAACGCGTGCCTAGACCGGCGGCGGGGATGATTGCCTTCATATTATTCAAGGATCCTTTCGCAGGCGCAAAGCGCCCCAAGCGTGCGGCACGGCGGCCGCAGACCAAATTGCGATACCGAAGTATCTTACCGCCGGAGACATACGTCGCCGTAAGGCAAACGCAATTCTTCAGCAGGTCAACGCAAATTATTGCTCGAATGGTGCAATTTTATGCCCCAGCGGTAACGGGATTGGCACGGCGAAGACAGCGGTGTTCTGCGTGCCGAGCAATGGGAATGAGGGGCCAAAACAAAAAAGACGGGGCTCGCAATGCGAACCCCGTCTGCAAAGAAATCTGGCGAGAAAGCCTGATTACTTGAGGGTGACAGCAGCGCCAGCAGCCTCGAGCTTCTCCTTGGCAGCCTCGGCGTCCTCCTTCTTGGCGCCCTCGAGAACAGCCTTGGGAGCGCTCTCGACGACCTCCTTGGCCTCCTTCAGGCCAAGGTTGGTGAGCTCACGGACGGCCTTGATGACCTGGATCTTGTTGTCGCCGAAGCCCTCGAGCACGACGTCAAACTCGGTCTTCTCCTCGGCCTCAGCAGCGCCAGCAGCGGGAGCGGCGACAACAGCGGCAGGAGCAGCGGCGGAAACGCCGAAGGTGTCCTCGATAGCCTTAACGAGCTCGGAAGCCTCGAGAAGGGTCATTTCCTTAAGAGCATCGATGATCTCATCGGTGGTAAGCTTAGCCATTTCTAAGTCCTTTCGGTTTCCGTGTCTGTGCACGGAGATCAGTTAAAACACGGCGCGAATGCGCCAGGGGTGCGGCGTTGCCGCCGCGGGTGAAAACAGCGACTAGGCTGCCTTCTGCTCGGAGACCTGCTGGATCGAACGAGCGAGACCAGAGGAAACGCCGTTGACGCAGACAGCGATGTCGCGAGCGAAACCGGAGATGAGACCGGCGATCTGGCCGAGAAGCTGGTCCTTGGTGGGCAGCTCGGCGATAGCCTTAACATCATCAGCGGAAACGGCCTTGCCGTCGGAGATACCGCCCTTGATCTCAAGGACACCCTTGGACTTAGCGGAGAAGTCCTTAAGGGTCTTAGCGGCCTCGACCGGCTCGGTCTCGTAGAACACATAAGCGACGGGGCCGGCGAGGATCTCGTCGAGCTCGGGCTGCTCCTGGTTCTTGAGAGCGATCTTGACCAGATTGTTCTTGTAGACCTTCATCTCGGCGCCGCACTCGCGAAGCTGATGACGCAGCTCCTGAGCCTGCTTAACCGTCAGACCGTTGTAGTTGACGACGAACAGACCGGCATTCTCGGCGATACGGGACTCGATCTCTGCAACCTTGTCGATTTTGTACTGCTGGGGCATGAATTACACCTCCTCGAATTCTTTCCGGGCACGGTCCGCCACAAGGACGTGACGGGGGCATGTCCAAAAAGAAAGCCCCCGCGCTGCATGAGCGACGGGGGCGAGAAGACATATCTACTCGACCACCTCGGCTGGCGGGATATCCCATTAAGCTCGCGGGCAATGCCCGTTTGCACCGGCTGTCTCTGGCAGCGGATTCGTGCGTGAACCGAAAGTATTATGGCGGGGACCCCGGCGTCGGTCAACGGAAAACCGGGCTGCACACAATTCCACCATCCGGCACGCTCCGCCGAAGGCCAGGCGCAAGGTTTTCGCTCGGTCAAGTCCTGGGCTCGCACGAAGGCCACATTAAGTGGCCTTCGGCTCGTGCGGAATCTACGAAAACCTTGCGCCTGGCCTTCGGCGGCGCGGCCTGCGTCAACTATGGGGCAGCCCGGTTTTCCGTTGGCCGGCGCGCCCCACTCATAATGCTTGGGTCGGTGGGCTGATGGTTTTGGGTCCCGGTGGGCTATAGGGTTGACACGAAGTTGGACAGGCGGCGGAGGCCTTCGTCCAGATCTTGGTCGGAGACGCAGTAGCTTAAGCGGATGTGGCCTTCGGTGCCGAAGCAGTCTCCGGGGACTAGGGCTACGTTGGTTTCTTTGATGGCTTTGATGCAGAAGTCTTCGCTTGTTAGGCCGAATTGTTTGATGCTGGGGAAAGCGTAGAAGGCGCCGGCTGGTTCCACTACGTCGAGGCCCATGGTGTCTAAGGCTGCGAGCACGCGTTCGCGGCGGGCTCGGTAGACTTTGAGCATGGGGGTTGGGTCGACGGTCAGGGCTCGGGCCGCGGCGTCCATCTCAAAGGAGACGGCGCTCGATACTAGGTATTGGTGAGCCTTTGCGATCTCGGCGATGACGGGGGCTGCAGCTGCGAGCCAGCCCAAGCGCCAGCCGGTCATAGCCCATGGCTTGGAGAAGCTCTCGATGACCACCGTCTGCTCGCGTAGCTCCGGGTGGCGCTGGGCAAAGCGCTCATAGCCATCCACATAGACCAGGCGGTTATATACGTCGTCGCAGATTACGTAGATGCCCGCTTGCTCTGCCACGTGTGCCACGGCGTCGAGCGATGCCGCGTCGAGGATACAACCCGTGGGATTGTTGGGCGTGCAGATGACGATGGCCTTAGTCGCCGGCGTCACGCAGGCGCGAAGCGCTTCCTCGTCAATCTGAAATTGCGCGGGCTCCGTATCCAAAAAGACCGCTTTGGCGTGGTTGGCCACGACGATGCTCTCGTACAGACCAAAGGCCGGCGTGGGGATAATAACCTCGTCGCCGGGGTTGAGCATGGCCATAAATGTTACCGACAGGGCCTCGGTCGCGCCGTCGGTCAGGATGACCTCGTCGGCCGAAAACGTAAGGCCCGCGTCTCCCATGTAGGTAGACAGCGCCTCGCGCAGGGCGGGGCGACCGTTGTTGGGCGGATAGTGCGTGTCGCCGCGGCCCAGCGCGGCGGTCACCTCGGCGCTAATCACATCGGGCGTGGGAAAATCGGGCTCGCCAAGCGCGAGCGCGATGCACCCCGGATGCTGGGCGGCGAGTGCGTTGATCCGGCGGATACCGGAGGGCTTAAGCGTGGCAAGCGAGGTGTTCATGGGTAGACGCATGGCGTTCCTTTCGTAAGGGTTGCACTAGGATAGCGCGCCCGCGCGCCACCAGACGGTGTAACCTAAACGGAAACCAACCGGAAAGGAGGCGGCATGGAGACAACTGCACGCGGCGATGTACCAAAAACGCTGCAAACCATTGCATATATCAGTATTCCCGAGAGCGCCGATCTTGAGTTTTTGCTTTGGGACCTGCAGGATGCCATCGCCGCCTATGCTCAGCTTTCCGACACCGCGCTCCCCCGTTCGGTCGACTTGGAGGCGGATGATGCCGGTGTAGTCGATGGCATGGTGTTCGCTGTTGATGATGCATTTGATGATGAGGCGATGATCACTGTCGAGCAGATACTCGATCGCTTCGGGGATACAGAGACACGCGTCTATGTCGTCGTCCAGGCCTTGTCAAAAAACAACAAGCAGGCGGACGAAGTCCTCGACCACCTGTACCGGGCATGTATTCTACGTGACCTGCCATGGTGCGGTGGCGTTGTCATCTGCGCCGGCAGCGGTATTGTGGCGCTTCGCCACTCCCCGCGTATGGGCCTCTTACGCCGGCCATTTTCCGAAGCGATGGATAAGCTTGTAGGCGCCGTACGCATGGGCTGCTCCATAGAGCATGCGCAGCTGCTTGGCGGCGGCGATGCCGACAGTGTCGATGCCGACGGCATGGTGCGCGCCAAGCCCGCCGTGCCCGCACCAATCTGGCGCGCCATCATCAAACGCCTCGGTGCCCATGCTCAATCAAGGATCTAGATTACCGTGCGGTCCAGTCAACTGCCTCGCGCCAGCGCTCGACAAGCCGCTCCAGGCGCCAGGCCGCGTTAGCGGGACTAGTTGACGGCAACACGACAGCGGACAGACCCGTCCGCTCCTGTAGATAGCGCTTATAGAGGCGCCCCGCCGTACCTCCGTTGCATACCACCCGCTCGATGGGCGCAGCTCCAGTGATGCGTTCGATATATGCCGGCACAACGTTTTTGATGCTCGCGTCGCTCGACCCCTTAATGTCGCAGCTCTCGACCACATCCCACAGGGCCACACCACCGTTCAACAGCATGGATCGCTTGGCGGCAATAGAGGCGTCGAGCGTCGCGGGCTCGCCGCCCACCAAAAGGTCGCCCTCGTTGGGTGGTACAGGCACACCAAGGCACGCGGCCATCACGCGCCAAAAGCGATTCTGAGGGTTGCCGTAATAAAAGGCATTGGCGCGCGAAAGCACCGAGGGAAACGATCCCAGCACCAAAACGCGCGAGTGCTGGTCAAACACGGGCTCAAACTCATGCTCAATATGTTGATAGCCCTCGTCTGACGCCGCCATGACCTAGGCCCTCAACAGATAGCGCACCTCGTAGGGCGCAAGTTCAAGCGCACCCGTCAGCTCGACCGTGGGTGCATCGTCGGCAAGTAGGTCGACGAAGGAGCCGTTGAGTTCGCCGGCTCCAAAGGTATAAGGCTCGTTCACGGCATTGACCGCCACGAGCACCGTCGCGTCGTCGCAGGCGCGCTCGAACAGCAGCTGCTTGTTCTGGATCACCACGTTGCGATAGGCACCGTAGCTGAGAGCGCGTGCCGCCGCGTCGTCGGCCGAGCGCAGGTGCGCAAGCTGTGTGACGAACGCCGTCAGCTCGTTGGGTGCAGGCTCATCGAGCGCAGGGCGCAGCGCCCAGTCGCCATCGGGGCCGCCCTTTTCGCCAGCAATTCCCCACTCGCTGCCATAGTAGATGCACGGGATGCCCGGCATGCCAAAGAGCATGCCATAGGCGGGACGCAGGCACGACTTGTCGGTAAGGATGCTCGCCAGGCGTGGCACGTCGTGGTTGTCGACAAACGACAGCAGGTGCTTGCCGCGGTAGATGCACCACGGGTCGCCGCCAAACTGACGGTGCAGCGAGTGGGCGATCTCGAACATGTTGATCGAGTTAAAGCTGGAGTACAGTCCCTTGTAACACTCGTAGTTGGTGCAGGAGTCGAGCATCTCGTCGTTGACGATCTGGTTGTAGTCGCCGTGGAGCGTCTCGCCGATCAGCACAAAGTCGGGCTTGAGCTCACGGGCAAAGGCGTGCAGGCGGCGCATAAAGTCGCGGTCGAGCATATAGGCGACGTCCAGGCGCAGACCGTCGACGCCAAAGACATCGGCCCAGCGGCGCACGGACTCGAGCAGGTAATCGACCACGGCGGGGTTTTGCAGGTTGAGCTTCACGAGCTCAAAATGGCCTTCCCAGCCCTCGTACCAAAAGCCGTCGCCGTAGCACGAGTCGCCGTCAAAGCTGATGTGGAACCAGTCCTTGTAGGGCGAGTCCCACTTGCGCTCCTGCACATCGCGGAAGGCCCAAAAGCCGCGACCGACGTGGTTGAAGACGGCGTCGAGCACCACGCGGATGCCGTGGGCATGCAGCGTCTCGCACACGGCGGCAAAGTCGGCATCCCCACCCAGGCGACGGTCGATGTGGCGCAGGCTGCGCGTGTCGTAGCCATGGCTATCGGACTCGAGCGGTGGGTTGATGAGCACAGCGCCAATACCTAGTTCCTGCAGGTAGTCGGCCCATTGGGCGATTTTCATGATGGGGGCATCGGGGTTGGGCGCGTCGTTGGCAGCCTGGGCAAGCTCATCCTCGGCAACGGGCGCGGCGTTTTCGCGCGGAGCTCCACAAAAGCCCATCGGATAGATTTGATAGAACGTCGTCTCGTATGCCCACATAGTAACCTCCCGGTAAGCCAACACAACGACATCCATTGTATGCCCGGCTTGCATCCTCTTCCCCAAAATAAGTTGCAGTGGAATAGTTCCTGCTTGGGCCTTCAGAGGCCTTAAACAGGAACTATTCCACCGCAACTGATGAGGAAACGTGATTAGGCGACGGGCTTGGCGCTGCGTATGGCCGGGAACATCACCGTGATGGCGAGGATGACGCCCACGACGGCAATCGCCCCGCCCGCGAAGCCGATCCAGACGATACCGGGGCCCGAAACCACGGCGCCGCCGATCGCGGTGCCCGTGCCGATACCCAGATTAAACAGGCCCGAGAAGATCGACATGGCGACAGCCGACGAATCCGCGGGCGTGTACTTGATGAGCTCGGCCTGGAACGCCACATTGAAGGCCGTGGCGCAGCAGCCCCACAGCACGCAGACGGCAAGCACTGCTGCGAGCGACGATGCGGCCGAACCTATGAGCAGCAGGGCCGCTGGCACGCCGGAGAGCGTGATAGCCAAAAACGGGAAGCGATGCCCGTCGAACAGGCGGCCAAACAGCCAGCTGCCCACCAGACCGGAGCAGCCAAACGCCGTCAGCGTCATGGTAATGGCGCCCGCGTCGACGTGCGCGACCTGCGCCAGGAAGGGCTCGATATAGCTGTAGCCTGTGTAATAGCCGGTCGCCATAAAAACCGTGACCGCGTAGAGCGCGATGAGGAACGGGTTCTTGAGCAGCTCGGGCAGCTGTTTAACGGCAAAGCGCTCACCCGCCGGCATGGCCGGGAACACCGCTGCCTGGTACACCACCGCGGCGGCAGAAAAGGCCCCGACCACGGCAAACGTCATGCGCCAGCCCACAGCCAGCCCGATGGCGCGGCCGATCGGCAGGCCAAAGATCTGCGCGATGGACGAGCCCGTGGCGATCATGCTGATGGCGAGCGCCCCGTGACGGGCGTCGACCAGGCGCGAGGCCATAATCGAGGCGACCGACCAGAACACGGCATGTGCGCAAGCGACCACCAGGCGTGCGCAGACCAAAATAGGATAGGTGGGCGCCACGGCGGACAGGAACTGACCCAGAGAGAACACGGCGAGCACGCCGAGCAGCATACGCTTGAACTCAAAGCGCGAGGCAAACACCATAAGCGGCAGCGACAGCAGCATGACGCCCCAGGCGTAGACCGAAATCATGATGCCCGCCTGGGCCTCGGTGAGCGAGAACGACGCGGCAATATCAGTCAGAAGGCCGATGGGCATGAACTCCGATGTGTTGAACACGAACGCGCAGCAGGCGAGCCCGATAAGCGGGAACCACTGCTTGAGCGAGATGCCATCTTGTCTTGCCTGAGTCATGTAGGAAACCTCTCCGATTGTCTTGGGCGGTGGGCGATTATATAGCAACGGCCCCGCATCCGTCAGTACAGATGCGGGGCCGCAATCAACTCAATACACAGAGGTTGCGCCGTCAATAAATAGCTAAGCCAACCCCAGCAATATGCCCGCCGAATGCACGACAAACGCCACAATCCAGGCGACCATCACCTGAAACGCGAACACGGCAACGGCATAGCGCGCGCCCAACTCGCTCTTGACGGCACCGATTGCCGCCACGCAGGGCGGGTACAGCAGCGTAAAGACCAAGAACACGTAGGCGGTAAACGGCGAAAACATGGTCGACAGCGCCGCAGGTGACGTTGCATCCAAAAGCACGGTGAGGGTCGAGATGACGCTCTCCTTGGCGATAAGTCCGGTGACGAGCGCCGTGGATGCACGCCAGTCGCCAAAGCCAAGCGGCGCCAACGCCGGCGCGATGATGCTACCCAGACCGGCAAGTAGACTCTGCGACTGATCGGCGACCACATTAAAGCGGATGTCAAACGTCTGGAGGAACCAGATGACCACGGTGGCGGCAAAGATGATGGTAAAGGCCTTGGTAATAAAGTCCTTGGCCTTATCCCACGCCAGCATCACCGTCGTCTTGATGCTCGGCAGGCGGTAATTGGGTAGCTCCATGATAAACGGCACCGGGTCGCCCTTAAATGCCGTGCGGTTGAGCACCAAAGCCGCGATGCAACCGACCGCAATGCCAATCAGATAGAGCGAGACCATGGCGGGGACCGTCGCCTGCGGGAAGAATGCTCCGCACAGCAAGCCGTAAACCGGCAACTTGGCCGAGCAGCTCATGAACGGCGTGAGCATGACCGTCATCTTGCGATCATGCTCGGATGGGAGTGTACGGGTCGACATGATAGCCGGCACGGTGCAGCCAAAACCGACGAGCATGGGCACAAAGCTGCGGCCCGACAGGCCAAAGCGACGCAGCACCTTATCCATGACAAAGGCCACGCGCGCCATGTAGCCGGAGTCTTCCAGAATGGAGAGGAACAAGAAGAGCACGACGATAATCGGCAGGAAGGTCAGCACGCTGCCCACGCCCGTAAGCACGCCGTCGACAGCCAGCGAGCGCACCACGTCATTGGTTCCAAACGCCTTGAGACCCGCATCGGCCGAGGCGATGATGACAGCGATGCCGTCCTCCATAAGTCCCTGCAACGCCGCGCCGATCACGCCAAACGTCAGCCAAAAGACGAGGCCCATGATCACCAGAAACGCCGGGATGGCCGTGTAGCGACCCGTCAGGATGCGGTCGATCTTAACGGAGCGCACGTGCTCGCGGCTCTCGTGCGGCTTCACCACGCAGCGCCCGCACACGTCGCCGATAAAGCTAAAGCGCATATCGGCCAGCGCGGACAGGCGGTCGGTGCCAGCCTCGCCCTCCATCTGGGTAATGATGTGCTCGATAGCGTCAAGTTCGTTGCGATCCAGGTGAAGTGCCTCGGTCACCAGCTCGTCGCCCTCAACCAGCTTGGTCGCCGCAAAACGCACCGGAATGCGGGCCGTCACGGCATGGTCCTCGATCAGGTTGGCAATGCCGTGGATGCAGCGATGCAGCGCACCGCCGTCCGGGCCATCGGGCGCGCAGAAGTCCAGGCGACCCGGGCGCTCGCGGAACCGCGCCACATGCAGAGCGTGATCCACCAGCTCGCCGA
Organism: Collinsella sp. SGI.184; assembly: GCF_050313415.1. NCBI lineage: Bacteria > Bacillati > Actinomycetota > Coriobacteriia > Coriobacteriales > Coriobacteriaceae > Collinsella > Collinsella sp. SGI.184. The sequence goes on from NZ_JBNPLJ010000029.1 coordinate 18,335, forward strand.
TACCCTCGTTGCGGGCAGCGCTAATGGGGACAACAGGCACGCCCAACAGGCTCTCGAGCAGGTTGACGTCCACGGCGCCGCCGTTGGCCGTCACCTCGTCCATCATGTTGAGCGCGATGACCATGGGGCAGTCGAGCTCCATAAGCTGCAGCGTCAGGTAGAGGTTGCGCTCGATATTGGTGGCATCGATGATGTCGATGATGGCGTCGGGATGCTCGTCAAGGATGAATTGACGGCTGACAATCTCCTCGCCCGTGTACGGCGACAACGAATAAATACCGGGCAGGTCGGTAACGCTCGCCTCGGGGTGGTTACGGACAGTACCGTCCTTGCGGTCGACCGTCACACCGGGAAAGTTACCAACATGTTGGTTGGAACCCGTCAGCTGGTTGAACAGCGTGGTCTTGCCGCAATTTTGGTTGCCGGCGAGGGCAAAGTGCAGCGGCGCGCCCTCGGGCACGGCCGTTTTTGCCGCGCGGGGCGAATACGTCCCCTCACCGAGCGCCGGGTGCTCCGTCGTACCGATTGCGGCGTTAACGCGCGGGCTCGTATCGGTGTCGTGAATACCCACGAGCTCAATGCGAGCAGCATCGTCTTTGCGCAGCGTCAACTCGTAGCCACGCAGGCGAATCTCGAGCGGGTCGCCCATGGGGGCGTACTTCATCATGGTGACTTCGGTGCCCGGCGTTAAGCCCATGTCCAAAATATGCTGTCGGAGTGCCTGATCGTCCGATGCCACCGATGCGACAACGGCGTCCTTTCCAATCTCGAGTGTATCGAGCTTCACGTCCGTGTTCCTCCCCCGACGCCCACAGGGCGTTGCATTTATGTTCACCATTGCTAACCGTTTGCCATGGCTAACCAATTTTAACCATGCATGATAGCGCGAACATGCAGCGACGTTCAATCAACAGATTGTTGCAATGGGGACAGATCGCTTTGCCCAATAGATGCGATGCGGAACAACCAGGCGCGGGAGGGGATTACGGGACACGGTTTCCCAGACGGCACCCTTTCGGAAACCGCACCCCACTATTCAGGCGAATTCCGGGATGCAGTTTCCCGATGGGGGCT
>NZ_JBNPLJ010000030.1:0-12926 GCF_050313415.1 Collinsella sp. SGI.184
GTCTCACATAGTAGCTGTGTTTTATAACCCTCGTTTGTCGCATCTTCTTTGAACGGGCTACAATATCGTAGTCTGTGTAGCATGGAGGTGAACATGGCTGAAGCTGGTATCGGCGTTGATATCGTCGAGATTTCCCGAATGAAATCAATCCTTGAGAAGACGCCCTCGTTTGCCCGGCGCGTGTTTACCGATGAAGAGCGTGCGTATTGCGATGCGTCGTCTCGCCCTGCCGCTCATTATGCCAGCCGCTTTGCCTCTCGCGAAGCGGTACTTAAGGCACTTGGAACGGGGTTTAGTCAGGGCATTGGACGTAAGGACGTTTCCGTAACACGCGATAGGCTCGGCAAGCCAAAGGCTCTGCTTTCTGGTCGCGCTCTCGAAATCGCCCAGGATTTGGGTGTTGTCGAGGTTGCTCTTTCTATTACCCTTACGGGTGACTTGGCTGTCGCTAATGCCATTGCGATCACCGAGGATGCTCGACCTAAGCCTAAGGAAGAAAAAATGAGCACCAAGGAGCGCGTTGCCCAGACATTTAAAGAGGCTCGTTCTGTATTGGATGAGCTTGAACAGCTGCAACAATCTGCTTTGTCGGAGCATTTGATCGATGATCCGCAAGATACGCAAGGAGCATAGATGAAACCGGTTTTGAGTACCGAGGAAGTCGTTCGCCTCGAGGATATCATCGAGCGCGAGGGCACCTCGAAGGCCGAGCTCATGGAGTTGGCAGGTGAATTTGCCGCCAACGAAATTTTAAAGCTCAACCCTGATCGCGTTCTTGTGCTGGTCGGCTTTGGCAATAACGGCGGTGATGGTTGGGTCGCTGCGGATATCCTGACCCATAAGGGCGTTGATGTTGATATCGTTTCTCCAGTTGAGCCGGATGAGATTCCTGCTGCCCTTGCTCGTCACGTTGCCCGTCGCACCGCCGGTCGCGACGTTCATGTGTGCGTTGGGCCTTCGCGAGACGAGCTAGAGGTTCTCATTAACAAAGCGGATGTCGTGGTCGATGCTATTTTTGGTACCGGTTTTCACGGCAGCCTTCGTGCGCCGTTTTCTATTTGGATTCCTACGGTTAACGAGTGCGCCGATCACGTTGTTTCTATCGATGTTCCCTCGGGCCTGAATGCCGAGACGGGCGTTGTGGATGATGACTGCATCCGTGCCGAGCGTACCGTGACGATGATTGCCCCTAAGATCGGCCTCTACAGCGCTGACGGTCCGGAGTATGCTGGCGACCTGGTGTGTGGCGGTCTGTACGACCGCCTCGACGAAGTCATCGATGATGTCGATCATGCTGCCGAGATCGTTGAGCCCGGTGATCTGGTGGACTACTTTGCCCCGCTGCCCACGAATATCGATAAGTATTCGCGCGGCTCTGCGCTCATCGTTGCCGGGTCGGCACAATATCCTGGTGCCGCCATCATGGCCGCAAAGTCTGCCGCTCGTGCTGGTGCCGGTTATGTGGCCGTTGCGACGCCCGATGCGTGCGCCAACCTTATTCGTATGGCGCTCCCGTCGATTCCCGTTTTCGCCATTCCGTCTGATTCCCGTGGATCTTTTGGTGCCGCTGCGCGTATGACAGTGTGCGAGATTGCTAAGAAGTACAGCTGCGTTGTGTGTGGGCCTGGCATGACGACGTCTGCCGGATCGATGCAAGTCGTTTCGGGCCTGCTTGAGCTCGATGTGCCGCTTATCCTAGATGCAGATGCGCTCAACTGCCTTGCCAAGATTGCAATCGACGGCATCGACAGTAATCCCGAGATGTACCGTCGCGAGCAGCCGCTCGTTATGACGCCGCATTATCGCGAGCTTTCGCGTCTCGTTGCCGGCGACGAGGTCAATGATCTTGGCACTGCTATTGCCGCTGCTCAAAAGATTGTCTGGGCTGCCGGTTCCGATAATCTCGTTGTTATCGCTAAGGGCCCGACGACGGCCATTTGCGGCGTCGAGCGCGTGCTGCTGCCGCTTTCGGGCCCAGCGTCGTTGGCGACCGCTGGCTCGGGTGATGTCCTCGCAGGTATCCTTGCAGGAACGCTTGCGACCATGCGTGACGAGATGGACCGTTGGGAGCTGCTGTACTCGTATGCCGTCGCACTCCACAGCTATGCCGGCTTTGCTGCGGCGACGGAGTATGGCGAGAAGAGCGTTATCGCGACCGATCTTATCGACTTGATCGGTCCCGCCATGGAATTGGCGGCAAAGGATGCGCTCGATGATCTGGGAATCATGGACGAAGGGTCGGATGACTAATCATGAATAAAGCCGATTTGACGCGTTGGTCCTGGGTCGAGATCGACCGCGGGGCGCTCCGCCGCAATACGAGGGCCTATAAGAACTTGCTAGATCCGCGTCAGCGCCTGTGCTGCGTGGTTAAAGCCGATGCTTATGGTCATGGAGCCGTCGAGTGCGCCAAGATCATGTATTCGGCCGGTGCCGACATGTTTGCCGTGGCGACGGTCAGCGAGGGTATTGAGTTGCGCCAGGGCGGAATCACCAAACCCATCCTGATTCTAAGCGAGCCTCCCATCGAGGCTATTCCTTCATTGCTCGAGTTCGATATCATGCCCTCGGTCTATACGTCCGATTTTGCTCTTGCGTATGGTGAATGTGCCGTCGCGGCGGGCAAGGTGGGCAAGTATCATCTTGCCATCGAGACGGGTATGAACCGCATCGGCGTTCACTACACGCAGGTGCTCGACTTTGTCCGCGGTATTAATTTCCATCGTGGTATTCAGTGCGACGGCGTATTTACGCACTTTGCCACGGCCGACGAACCATCGGGTTGGGACTACAAGCTGCAGTGCCAGCGCTTTACCGAGGCCGTTCAGGCCATTAAGGATGCGGGTTTTGAGTGCGGCATCGTGCACTGTGCCAACACGCCGTCCTCGATGCTCGACCCCTCGATGCATTTTGATATGATTCGCGCTGGCGTTGGCTTGTATGGCATGCAGCCGTGCGAGCTGAGCGGCCGCGTGATGCAGCTTGATCCCGTTATGAGCGTTCATGCGCGCGTGACGCGCGTGGCGCATCCTGCGATGGGCGAGGGCGTAGGCTACGGTTTTACCTACCGCGTACCGCGCACACGCGTTCAGATCTGCACGCTGCCGATCGGATATGCCGACGGCCTTTCGCGCACGCTTTCCAATCGTATGGACGTGCTGTATCGCGGTGAGCGCGTGCGTCAGGTCGGAAATATCTGCATGGATCAGTTTATGGTTGCCATTCAGTCCAACCCGGCTCACGAGATTCCCGAGGCCGAACATGGCGACGAGATGATAATTATCGGTCGCGATGGCGATGCCGAGATTACCATGGATGAGATGGCGCGCCTGCGCGGCACGATTAACTACGAGGTCGCCTGCGGCTTTGGCATGCGTCTCGACAAGGTCTACGTGTAGGGGCCGCTATGGGCGTTATGCACATCCCCGGCCATAGCCATCAGGCGCCGCGCGAAGTTGCACTCGAGGAGATCGAGGCCGTCCTGGGTGATTGCCGCCTTTGCCAGCTTTACCAGTCGCGCCACAATATCGTGTTTGGGGTGGGAAACCCCCGCGCTCGCGTGATGTTTATCGGTGAAGCGCCGGGCCGTAACGAGGATTTACAGGGCGAGCCCTTTGTGGGGGCGGCGGGTGAAGACCTCAACGGCATTCTGTCCCTGGCGGGCCTTAAGCGTGAAGATGTCTATATCGCCAATGTGCTTAAATGTCGCCCGCCGGGAAACCGCAATCCGCGTCCCGAGGAAGTGCTTGCTTGCTCACCGTTTTTGCGCGAGCAGATTCGAAGCATCTGGCCCGATATCATCGTGACGCTCGGCAATCCCGCAACGCACTTTGTGCTCAAGACCGAGATTGGCATTACCAAGCTGCGCGGCAGGTTCCATCAGATGGGGCACTTTGTGGTGATGCCGACGTTTCATCCCGCGGCGGCGCTGCGCAATCCGGCGTGGCAGGAGTTGCTGGAGGAAGACTTTAAGATGCTGGGCGACTATCTGGTGCGACATCCCGCGTCAGAGGGCGCCTCGGAATAATAAGGAGCGTATATGTCCCTGGAGCGCCTGGGGCTAGGTACCTACAAAACGGCTCGTACTGCCGATACGGAGCAATTTGGCGAGTTGGTTGCACCGTGTCTAGAAAATGGCGATGTGCTGATACTGACCGGCGGCTTGGGCGTGGGAAAGACCCACTTTACCAAGGGCGTCTCGCGCGGCTTGGGCGACGGGCATATGGTCACGAGTCCTACGTTCGCGCTCATGGCCGTTCACGACCAGGGGCGTATTCCGCTGTTCCATTTTGATCTGTACCGCTTGGAGCATGCCTACGAGCTCGAGGATACGGGCATTTTTGACGTGCTCGGCTATGAGGGCGCTTGCCTGTTGGAATGGGGCGAGCAGTTTCAGGACGAGCTGACGGATGAGTATCTCTCGGTGACGCTTAGGCGCGATGAGGACGATAGCGACGTGCGAACGATCGCGCTCGAGGCGCACGGCGAGCGCGCGACGGAGCTTTTCGATTTGATTGATAAGGCTGTACAAGATGAGCTTGCATAACGACAACGCGCTGGTAGTGGCGCTCGATACTTCGACCGACATGCTTGCCTGCGCGGCAAGCTGGATTGATGAGCAGACGGGCGAGGCGAAGCTGGTGAGCGGGGACCATCTGTGTCGTCGCCATGCCAACGTGGAACTTGTGAATACCGTCGATGGCGTGTTGGCGCAGGCCGGGCTGAATCGCGGCGATGTCGGCTGTTATGTGGTTGGACGCGGCCCGGGTTCGTTTACGGGCGTTCGCATTGGCATCTCGACCGCCAAGGGTCTGGCGCGCGGTGCCAACGTGCCGCTGCTGGGCGTGTCGACACTTGACGCTTGCGCCTGGACGGCGTGGAAGGCTGGCGTGCGCGGCAAGCTTGGTGTTCTTGCCGACGCCATGCGTGGCGAGGTGTATCCGGCTCTGTACGTGCTGGGGGACGAAGGTCCCGAGCGTCTGTTTGAGCGCGAACACGTGGTCAAAGCCGCCGTGGCGCTTGATGAGTGGCGCCAGGCCGCGGACTGGAGCCAGGTTAAGCTGACTGGTGACGGTCTCGTACGTTATGGCAAGCTGCTGAGTGAGGACGAGACTGCGCGCTGCGTGGAGCGAGACCTGTGGTGGCCCTCGGGCGAGGGCCTTCTGATGGCGCACGCCGCGGGCGACGGTAATCCGGCTCGCGTTTTGCCGATCTACACGCGTCTTTCGGATGCCGAGGAAAATGAGCGTAAGCGCCTTGGGCTTGCCGAGAGCGCCCAGAGCGAGATTACGGGTGTTGCCGACGAGCTCGCCGGCCGCCATCTGCAGTTCCGTCCCATGGGCGCGGCGGATGCCGAGGGCGCGAGCGCATTGGAGGCCGCCTGCTTTGAAGGCGCCGGACACGAGGCGTGGACGCCGGGCATGTTCCTGTCCGAGCTGGGCGAGGGCGTTGCCGCGCCGCGTAGCTGGTGGGTGGCGCACGACGACGGTCAGCTGCTGGGACTTGCCGGCGGCATGGTCGTCGACGGTGACGTTCAGATTATGGACGTCGCGGTTGATCCTGCTCATCGTCGCGCGGGCATTGCCCGCAAGCTGCTGTCGCACGTGAGCTATGACGCCCAGATGCTCGGCTGCACCACTGCTTCGCTTGAGGTTGAGGACGGCAACGAGGGCGCGATTGCGCTCTATAGCGCCTTGGGCTTTACCGAGGCGGGTCGTCGCCGTGGCTACTACGGCGTCGGCAAGGATGCCATCGTCATGACGGCGTCGCTGCCCCTGGTGCTTCCTCTCGACAATGCCTCGCCCGAGCCAACGGCTGCCGAGCAGCGCGTCTGGCCGCTGCCTGAGCCCGAGCGCACCGCCGAGGAGCGTGCCGAAATCGAGCGCCGTCGCCTAGTTCTTGCCATCGAGAGCTCTTGCGACGAGACGGCTGTTGCGATTATCGATGCGGACGGCAATATGCTGGCCAACCAGGTGTCGACGCAGATTGATTTTCATGCTCGCTTTGGCGGCGTGGTGCCCGAGATCGCCTCGCGCAAGCATGTCGAGGTGATTGTGAGTGTCGTAGATGCGGCGCTTGAAGATGCCGCGGTATCGCTTGGCCTTGAGGGTGGAGCGATTGCGCCAAGTGAGCTTGCCGCCGTGGGTGTGACGCAAGGCCCGGGCCTGGTGGGTGCCCTGGTGGTGGGCGTCGCCTTTGCCAAGGGCTTTGCGTATGCTGCCGGTAAACCGCTCGTGTGCGTCAATCATCTGGAGGGTCACCTGTTCGCCAACCTGCTGGCGCAGCCCGACCTTAAGCCGCCGTTTATCTTTACGCTTGTCTCGGGTGGGCACACCATGCTCGTGCACGTAAAGGCGTGGGGCGACTACGAGGTGCTTGGCGAGACGCTGGACGACGCCGTGGGCGAAGCCTTTGACAAGGTTGCCAAGGCGTTGGGCCTGGGCTATCCCGGCGGTCCCATCATCTCCAAGCTCGCCGAGACGGGCAATCCCCGCGCGATCGATTTTCCCCGTGCGCTTAACAGCAGGGGAGACTATCGATTCTCGCTTTCGGGCCTCAAGACGGCGGTGACGCTCTATATTGAGCAGGAGACCAAGGCTGGGCGCACGATTCACCTGCCCGACCTTGCGGCCTCGTTTGAGGCGGCGGTCTTTGACGTGCAGTACAAGAAGGCCAAGAACGCCCTGCACGCCACCGGGTGCAAGGAGTATTGCATCGGCGGCGGCGTCTCGGCCAACCCGCATCTGCGCGAGATGATGATTAAGAAACTCGGGCGTCAGGGGATTCGCGTAACGGTGCCGCCTCTCTCGGCCTGTACTGACAACGCCGCTATGATTGCGGAGGTCGCTCGCCGCAAATTCGACCGAGGTGAAATCTCGCCGTTCGACGTCGACGCCGATCCAAACATGACGCTGTAGTCGTATGGGTGCGGTCCCCGACCGGAGGGGCCGGATATAAGGTTTCCTGCTCTACAGTCCTGCGCAAGACGAAGGCCACATTAAGTGGCCTTCTTTGCGTGCGGAACTCGCGATAAACCTTATATCCGGCCCCTCCGGTCGGGGACCTTTCTGTATCGATGCAGCTACTGAGCTGGATCGGCGTCGACAACGTCCGGCAAGGTTAGCCAGCCTGCGTCGAATTTACGGCGTGCTTTAGCTGAAAGAAACCTACCTGATAATCGACTCAATATCTCGGCTTTTATATAGCAGTCGGCGGACTTCCATGACGTCGTCGATGACGACATAAAAAACCATGTAGTTGCCAACGTAGAAGCGGTAATACGGGTGCAACCGTCTTCTTGTCGAAGGGTATGTTGGTGACATGGTTGGATTCTTGAGATGCTCGAGTATGCCTGCTTCAACATTGTCGACAAGCCTATTTGCTGCAGCGGGGTTATTGAGATCAAAGGCGATATATGACGCTGCTTGGCTGAGGTCCTCCCAAAATAGGGGAAGATAGCGGAGCTTATAGTGCCTGTTCATCGAGACCGCCGTCGAGCATTTTTCTGACAGAGCCAAAGACATCGTCGTGTGTATAGCGAAGTTGCATGCTGGCAGCCTGACGATCAGCGGCATCAAGTGCGCTCTCGATTGTATTGCTCAGTGACTTGTACTGCTCAAAGCTCATGACGACCATAGAGCCCCGCCCGTTTTTAGTTAGAAAAACCGGACCCTCCTGTTCGACTTCGCGTTCAACATCCGGGTAGTGATTTCTAAGATCTGAGACTGGCCTAATATTCACAGCTACCTCCTGAGCTATCAGGATATTATCGTAATTATGATAACAGAGTTGAGATTTGGGATGGGAACTCCTCGGGGGCGGGGCGGGCGCCTGCCGCCATATATGAACTTTATCGCGAGTTCCGCACGAACAGGAGGCCACTTAATGTGGCCTCCGTCGTGAGCAGGACTGCCCGAGCAGGAAAGTTCATATATGGCGGCAGGCGCCCGCCCCGCCCCCGAGGAGCATCTCTCAAGCAAAAACTGTCGTTCGGTAAAGTCCGAGGTCAGTGACGTTTTATACCGAGAAATTCAAATAAAGTTGAAAATCCATTACATATTTGCGTTGACTTTAGGCAACTAAAGTTTCATACTCCTTTTCATCCACTGGGGGATGTGAACACGCACGGATCGTTCGCATCATGATTGAAGAGGATTTCTTAGACATGTTCACGCATCAGCTAAACATTATCAGCGTAGTAATTATCTGATGCGGGTTAGCACATACAGCTAGCCCGTACGATAACGGGCGGCTGATGAAGATGAGGGCCGTCGAGCGCAACCGACGGCCCTCATTTTTTATGTCTAGGAAGTTCTTTTTAGAGGAGGAAATGTAATGAACGGAGTTTTGCTTATGGTTGTGGCCGCGGCGGTGCTCGCCTGCGGCTATCTGGGCTACGGCCGCTGGCTGGCTAACAAGTGGGGCGTTGATAAAGAGGCTCTCACGCCTGCCAAGCGCATGAAGGACGGCAAGAGCTTCTCGCCCGTCTCCGCCTTCACCGCGTTCTCGCATCAGTTCAGCTCGATCTGCGGTGCTGGCCCTGTTACGGGTACGATCGTCGCCATGGCCTTCGGCTGGCTGCCCGTCGTGCTCTGGGTCCTCGTCGGCGGCATCTTCTTTGGCGCCGTTCACGACTTTGGCGCCCTGTACGCTTCGATGAAGAACAACGGCAAGTCCTTGGCTCAGCTCATCGAGAAGTACATCGGCAAGACCGGCCGTCGCCTGTTCCTGCTGTTCTGCTGGCTGTTCTGCATCATCGTCATCGCCGCTTTTACCGACATGGTCTGCAAGACGTTCATGTTCACCCCGGTCGTTGACGCCTCTGGCGCTGCCACCGGTGCCATCGACTTCACCAAGTCCTATGCCGCTGGCTGCGCTGGTACCATCTCCATCCTGTTCACCTTCGTCGCCATGGCCTTTGGTTGGGCTCAGAAGAAGTTCAACCTCACCGGCGCTGCCGAGTTCGTCACCGGCGTGGTGCTCATGGTCCTCATGTTCGCCGTCGGTATGCAGTTCCCGGTTTACCTGGACAAGTTCCAGTGGTTCGCCGTCGTCATGGTCTACCTGGTCTTTGCCGGTGCCATGCCCATCCAGATGCTCAAGACCCCTCGCGACTACCTCACTTCCATCATGATGATCGTCATGATTGTCTGCGCTGTCCTCGGCATCGTCGTCCTGGGCGTTAACGGCCAGGCCACCATCACCGCTCCGGTTTTCACCGGCTTTAGCAATGCCTCGGGCATGATGTTCCCGGTCCTGTTTGTCTCCGTTGCCTGCGGCGCTCTCTCCGGTTTCCACAGCCTCGTTTCTTCGGGCACCTCTTCCAAGCAGGTCGAGAAGGAGCAGGACGCCGTCAAGGTCGGTTTTGGCGCCATGATCGTCGAGTCCTTCGTCGGCATCCTCGCCATCATCGTCGCCGGCATCATGTTCTCCGACATGAACACTGCCGGTACCGGCGCCCTCAACGCCGGCGTCGCTTCCACCCCGTTCCAGATCTTCGCTGCTGGCATTTCTCGCGGTATGCAGGCCTTCAGCGTTGACGGCACGCTCGCTACCGTCTTTATGACCATGAACGTCTCCGCTCTGGCCCTGACCTCGCTCGACGCCGTCGCCCGCATCGCCCGCACCTCGTTCTCCGAGTTCTTTGCCCAGACCAACGACGCCCTGGCCATCGAGTCCAAGGCCGGTTACATGAAGGTCCTCGGCAACCCCTGGTTCGCCACGGTTGTCACCCTGCTCCCCGGCCTCGCCCTCGCCTTTGGCGGCTATGCCAACATCTGGCCGCTTTTTGGTGCTTCCAACCAGCTGCTCGGCGGTATGACCATGATCACCCTTGCCGTGTTCTGCAAGTGCACCGGTCGCAAGGGCTGGATGCTCTACGTGCCCGTCGCCTTCCTGCTCTGCTGCACCTTTACCTCGCTGGTCCAGAGCGCCATGGGCTGCATGACCGCCGTCCAGGCCTACGGCTTCTTCGGTACCATCCCGGCTACCGCCACCACGGCCGCCGTCTCCGTCGCCGCCACCAAGGGTCTGCAGCTCGTCTTCGCCGTCCTGCTGATGGTCCTGGGCCTCATCGTTGCCGTCAACTGCCTCAAGGAGTTCTTCGGCAAGGAGGCCGGTTCCATGCCCGACGAGGAGCCCGAGTGGTCCGAGATGGGCAAGGCCGAGTATGGTCGCACTGCTGCTGCCGAGGCTCCCGCAGGCGCCGAGGCCGCCAAGGCCTAATTGACCTAAGGGATTGAACGTCACATCTATATGACTCGGAAAGGCCGGGTCCGCAACTGCGCGGGCTCGGCCTTTTTCCATGCAAAAGCTAGTGTGCCCGGGTGTTCTCGCAGATATTTTGCGTGGATAGGGGCGTGCGTTGTACCATGTAGACATATATGTGTGCATATGAAAGGGGCCCCGTGGCCAAGACGGTATATTCCGATAACCAAAACAACGTCGATGCCCTGGCTGAGCGTCTGAGCAGCCAGACGTCGCTTTCTGCCGAGCGTGCCAAGCTGGTTGCCTACGACCTGCTCTGCCGCAAGGCGCTCAAGATCAAGTCGAGCGCGCTGGCACAGATTTTCCGTTCCGTCGATAAGGAATGTGACACCAAGGCGATGCGCGATGAGCTTATCGCGGCAAAGATCGTTACCAAGATCGAGGGCAGCGGCGTTAACGGGCGCCCAGCGTTCTATACCATTAATGCCGAGATTCGCGATGTCCAGGAGCAGCCTGCCGAGGCTGCCGAAGAGGCCGTCGAGGACGTTGTCGAGGCACCTGTTGCGGTGGAAACGGCTCCGCGCGAGAACGTCGACACCGATGAGCTGCTTGACGAGAGCGTCGTTCGCGCCTTTACGGCCAAGGCGGGCCGCGGCGGTTTTGGCGGGGGCGGTAAACGCGATGCGCAGCGCCGTGCCCAGCAGGAGCGCTTCCGTCGCGCCGTGGCTCAAAAGGATGCGACGGATGTCGAGCCCGTCGAGGATGAGGCTGTTACCGAGCCGCAGTGCGCCGCTGAGGTCCAGGAGCCCAAGCGTCGCCGCGGTGCTCACTTTAAGGCTGCGCAGCAGGATGTCGCGCATGAGGCTGAAGAGCCTTCCGAGGTTGCAGACGATGTTGAGGAGTCTGCCAAGAGGGCTCCGGGTTCGTGTCGTCCCGGCCGCGGTTTTGCGGGGCTCGTGTATCCCGTAAAGCGTCAGGAGAAGGGCGAGCAGGCTTCGACCGCTCAGACCGAGAAGACCGAACAAACCGAGAAAACCGTTGAGCCGGCGGCTCGCGAGCAGCAGCCTTCCGAGTCGCAGTCTGCGGCCGACGCCGAGGTCAAAGTTCAACAGTCCGCTGATAAGCAGGCGGGGGAGAGCGCTTCGAGCAAGCCTCGCCGTCGTCGTCACCGTGGCGGCCGTGGCTCAAATGCCGAATCCGTGGCCGAGCAGGCAGCGGGGCAAAACAAGGATGCGAAGGCTGAGATCCCGGCGGAGCAGCCCAAGCGCCAGCCAGTAAAGGGGGGCAAGCCTGAGCGTTCGCAAAAGGGCTCGTCCGCGCCAAAGCAAGAGCGCAATACTCGGACAGATTCCAAGTGCAAATCCCAGACGCAGCCCAAACCGACTGCAAACGATGCGACCGCCCAGCAGCCTGAGCCGCCCGCTCATGGCGAGGTTTCGGCGTTTGCTCTGGCCCGTGTCCTGGGCAGTCAGCTGCTCAAGGTCGTTCCCACGCCTGCTGCACTCTCCAAGATTAAGGAGCAACAGACTCAAATCGTTAAGGTTGAGGGCAAGGACGGCAAAAAGGTTTCGCAGCGCACTCAGCACAACGAGATGTCCAACCGCAAGATTGCCGAGGAGATTGCGACCATCCAGGCTTGGATTGAGCAGAATCGCGGCGCCGACACGCCGGTCGCCTCGCGTCGCCAGCGCGCCTACCAGATTTTTAACGATGAGAAGGCCTTTGACGGCAAGCACGGCGAGCGCCTGATGAGGCGTATGACCGAAAAGGGTATCAGCATGCAGGCGATTAAGGTCGCCCCCAACCGCCCCGTGCACTTTACGGGCTTCTTTACGCTGGGCGCCGACAAGCCGTTCATTATGGTCGAGAACCTAGACACCTATGACGAGATCGTCAAGCTCCTGCGCGGCCGCAAGCACGCTAAGCTCTTTGGCACCAAGGTGGGTGGCGTGATCTTTGGCGGTGGCTGCAAGGCGAGCGTCTCGCACGCACTGGATGATTATCTGGCCGAGATCGGCTATCGCTTTAACTATGTCTACTACGTGGGCGATATCGACCGAGAGGGTGCGCGCATCGTCGAGCAGGCCCGCAATGCCAATGTGGTTGAGATTCGCTTGCATGCCGGCATGTATCGTGCCATGCTCGCCGAGCACAAGCGTCGCGTGAAAGCTGGCGGCGAGTGCGAGCCTGCGGCTGCCAATCAGGGTGTGCCGCAGAATTTGGCGGCGACGATCAAGGATCTGCCTATGGTCACGCGCGTGCAGTTCCGCAATGTGCTGCGCGAGGGCGGTCGCATTCCGCAGGAGATTCTGATGACCGCCGACTATCGGGATGGCGACTCGGGAAGCTTCGACCGCATGCTGAACAATTAGGGACGCGTGGCCCCGGCGGGCCGGGCATTAAGTTTGCTGCTCTACAGTCCTGCGCAAGACGAAGGTCACATTAAGTGGCCTTCTTTGCGTGCGGAACTCGCGACAAACTTAATGCCCGGCCCGCCGGGGCCACGCGCCATTTTGTAGATGACGGCTCGCTTTTCGGAACGGGGCTGATATTTTCTAGATGTAAGGCGCTCTTGGTCCTTTCGGGCTTGGGGCGTCTGTCTTTTGAGGGTGGATGAGCCGGCACTTGGTGGCGTTCCTTTAGTGCCGGCACTTTGGGAACGTCCCCAAGTGCCGGTTGAGATACGGAGAGCCCGTTGTTGATATGGGACGGAGGGATTC
>NZ_JBNPLJ010000031.1:0-6610 GCF_050313415.1 Collinsella sp. SGI.184
ACCGTTTATCGCGTATAGCTACCGTTTGCGGAGTAAGTAACACTTAGTAATAAACCGTGTAAAATCTCAGTTAAGAACGGAGTTTTCCAGGGAGACGCTGTCCTTTGTTTTGTGCAAGGGACGGCGTCTCTTTGGCGCTTGGAGACCGTTCTGTAGCAGGACGGCGGACGTGCGTCACATATTAAAAAGTCAACGTCGAGATGGGTCGTGATAAGAATGGGCAAGTACGTAATCGTGGTTGAATCTGGTTCGGATGTGACGCCAGAGCTCTGCGAACGCTACGGCATCGTGCGTGTGCCCATGCATGTCACGATTGGTGACGAGACCGTCGAGGACGGCTCGATCGATCCGCTCGAGATCTATTCGCGCTGCAACGAGTTTGGCGTGATGCCCAAGACCAGCGGCTGCGCGCCGGCAGATTTCTCTCGCGTGTACGACCGCATTCACGCCGAGCAGCCCGACGCGACCATTTTGCATCTTGCGTATTCCGAGGCCACGACCTGTTCGCATCAGTCCTCGAAGATCGCGGCAGAGGGGCGCGACTACGTGTTCTCCATGGACACGCGTTTTGTCTCGGTGGGCCAGTCGCTTGTTGTCGTCGAGACCGCCAAATACATCGAGGCTCATCCCGATGCCACCGTCGACGAGATCTTTGCTTTTACGAACTCCGTTATGGACCGCGTGTTGCTGGGCTTTGTTCCTACCGACCTTGCCTTCCTTAAGGCGGGCGGTCGCTTGTCCAACGTGGCGTTCCTAGGTGCCCATCTGCTCAAGATTAAGCCCTGCATTGAGGTAACGGGTGGCAAGTTTGTGGCGACCAAGAAGTTCCGCGGCTCTATGCTCAAGTGCGCCCGCGCCTTTATTGACCACATGGTTGCGAAGGGCGAAATTGACTACTCGCACATTGGCCTGGCGTATTCGGTAGGCCTTTCCGAGGAGCTGCGCGACGACATGGAAGTCTATGCGCACGACCTGGGCTTTAAGGACGTTACCTGGACTCAGGTCGGCGGCGTCATCTCGAGCCATTGCGGCCCGACCGCCTTCGGCGCGGTGCTCACGCTCAAGGCGTAACGCCTGGCGTCTATCGATTTCTATTGCCTCGGCGGCGGGCGGGTTGCGACAACCTTCCCGCCGCTTTTGCATGGGGCCAAATAGGACAATCCAATTGACCGCTAAACCGTTTCGCCATCAAGCATATAGGCTAGAATGACTCTGGTATTTATGTAGCTAAAACCAATGAGAGGCAAGGTAGCGGGAATGGCTGAGATGAAGCTCGAGGGTATGGACGCTCGTCCTGAGGACTCCGCGTTTGCCCTGGGCCGCGTACATTCGATCGAGACGATGGGAACGGTCGATGGACCCGGCATCCGCTTTGTGGTGTTTGTTCAGGGCTGCCCCATGCGCTGTGCGTATTGCCACAACCCCGATACCTGGTCGGTTAACGGCGGCACCATGGTGACCGTCGAGCACCTGATAGACGAGTTCCAGAGCAACCATGAGTTTTACCGCAGCGGTGGTATTACGGTATCCGGCGGCGAGCCGCTCCTGCAGCCTGAGTTTTTGGCCGACCTGTTCCGCGCAATGCACAACAACCCCGATGGTCGCGTACATACCTGCTTGGATAGTTGCGGCTATGCGTTCGACCCCACGCATCCCGAGAAGTTCGATGCCGTACTCAACGAGACCGATATGGTGCTGCTCGACATTAAACACGCCGATCCCGTCGAGCATAAAAAGCTGACCGGTTGCGATCCTGCACGCATCCTGGCGTTTGGCGATGAGCTGGCGCGTCGCAGAATCAAGGTCGTTATCCGTCACGTGGTAGTACCGGGCATTACCGACACGGCAGAGGAGTGCGAGGCACTCGGTCGTCTGATTGCCCCGTGGCATAACGTGGTGGGCCTGGAAATGCTGCCGTATCACACGATGGGCGTCGTCAAGTATGAGCAGCTGGGGATTCCCTATAAGCTCGAGGGCGTTCCACAGATGGATACCGCGCGCATGCCCGAGCTGCGCAACGCCGTCATGACGGGCATGAAAAAGCGCCGCGCGGAACTCAAAAACGCTATCGGCTAGGGGTAGCTCATTTGGGGCCGGTAGGGTGGAGAAGTAGCTAAAAGAGCCCCGTCCTAAAAAGACTGCTCTCTGGGTTGCGGTGAGATGCGCAACAGAATCGTGCCATTTGGATAAATACGCTTGTGGTTTCTTTAAAGACACCTTAAACGCTTCTGAATATCTTTGGAAAGAAATGCCTGCTCGGTATTATGCTGCTCGTATATGAACGGGAGCAGCCAGGAGACCACGTGCGAAACGACGCATCGCGGGACGAGCATGTGCCGCAGCATAGCAGCAGATATGAGACGAAGGGCACGTCTTCGCGTGGCCTTGCCGACGCTCGCATCCGCGTGACGAAGATTGCCGCCATGGGGATGCTAACGTTGGCGGTTATTATCCTCGGAATTACCGCTAAAACCTACGCGTCGGAGCGAACGGCACACTCAGATGCGTCAACGGTACAGACGCAAAACAAAAAGGTCTCTAAATCTAAAGCCACCGCAAGTCAAACCCTGTCGACAGCGAGCCTCAAGACGAGGCTTTCGAAGGCGGACTTTAACGATATTCCCTCAGGCGATACCGTGCAGACCTTCTCACTGGTTGATGACCAGATCCCCGCCCTGGAGGATGAGAGCCTCGCCGCGCTCCAAGATACCCTTGATCAGGCCCAGGAATTGGGCGACGTGGGCGTGGTGTTTTACAATCTGTCGAGCGGCAAGGGCGTGACGTATAACGCGGACGCCGAGGTGTACGGTGCGAGCAGCTACAAGGCGCTCTATGTACTCTACGTCTGCGAGTTACTGGTCGAGACAGGGCAAGTATCGCTCGATGATGCTCTGGGCACCTATGGCGGCTACAGTATGGGCTGGCTGACGGTTCGCGACCTGATCGAGACCTCGGTCGTCAACTCGGATAACGACTCGTTTGTCGCGTTGCGTGCAACGTTTGATCAAGATGGCTACGAGGATTGGATTGCCGCACTCGGCGTCGAAGACGAGGTCGCGCTCGATCCAATGAGCGATTTCCCCACCTATTGCCCGCGCACCTCGGCCAAGTTGTGGCGCGAGATGAGCGAGTATTTGAGCCGCGAGAGCGAGACGTCGCAATGGCTGTCGGGCCTTCTGGCCTCTACGACCCGGTCCTTTATCCGTGACGGCATTGCGGACGACCATGCCATGGTGTGTAACAAGGCCGGTTGGATCAGCGAGGCAGGTTGCAATGCGACGTGCGATGCTGGCCTCATCGATGTCGATGGCGACACCTACATTATGAGCATCATGACGTCGATGCCGTGGAGTGACCGTTCGAGTGAGGCCGTGGCCGCCATCGCCAAGGCGCTCTACGATACCCGCGCTGCGCTGGCCTAACGGCTTCGTATTGCGCGGTTGAGTCAAAATGCTGGTACCATACCGTGGATAAACAGTTTTCACAGGTTTGGGGGATGGTATGCCTACCATCGCAATCATCGGTGCGCTCGAAAAAGAGGTTGCGCAGATTAAAGAAGAACTGAACGGTGCCCATGTGTCGCAAGAGGCAGGCTTGAGCGTTGTAAGCGGCGAGCTCAACGGTCTGTCAGTGGTCGCCACGACCGCTGGCATGGGAACCGTAAACGCCGCCGGTGCAACACAGCATCTCATCAGCAAATATGCTCCGCAGGCCGTTGTGTTTTCGGGTATTGCGGGTGGCTTAAACTCCAAACTCCATATCAATGACGTGGTTATTGGCAAGTGCCTGCGCTATCTGGATACCGACACGGCGCTCATCGCCGAGTCGGCGCCGGAGCTTGAGGAGTTTGCCTCGACACCGGCTCTGGTTGACATCGCCACCACCGTGCTTGCCGAACATGGGTTTATCGATGCTTACGCTTCTGATTCCGCTGCGGAGAAGGACCATAAACAGTTCCTGGTTGGCACTATCGCTACAGGCGACCGCTTTGTAACGGGCGACGCCATGCGCACCGCCGCCATCGAGGCGACGCATGCCGATTGCGTTGAGATGGAAGGTGCTGCGATTGCCCATATTGCAGCCAAGAACGGTGTCGATTGTCTGGTGCTGCGTGCTATCAGCGATAATTGTGACGAGGCATATGACGCGTTTTGCGAGCGAGAGTTCGATTTGGACGAGTACGCCCGCACCGCGAGCGGCATTACACTCGATATCGTCCGCTGCATCGCCGCTGCGTAATCGTGCATCCCTATTGTAAGAACCTACGACCAAGGAGTATCCATGGCCGATTCCATTAACTACCAGCTTGCCAAGTTCGTCGCCAGCTACGGCAAGGTTTCGCAGATCCCCGAGTCCACCTGTCCCGAGGTGAGCTTTGTGGGCCGCTCCAATGTGGGCAAGTCGTCCATCATGAACAAGCTCTTTGGCCGCAAGAACCTGGTCAAGGTTTCGAGCACGCCGGGCAAGACGAGCAATATCAATTTCTTCGAGGCCGACGACGTGCACTTTGTGGACCTGCCGGGTTACGGTTTCGCCCGTCGTTCCAAGGCCGAGCGCGACCGCTGGGCCGAGCTCATCGGCGACTTCTTCGACTCCGAGCGCAGCTTTAACCTGGTTGTGTCGCTGGTGGACATTCGCCATGACCCCAGCAAGCTCGACCATGACATGATCGACTACCTGCAGGGCAACGAGTTCAACTTTATCGTCTGCCTCACCAAGGCCGACAAACTCAGCCGCACCCAGCAGGCACGCCAAGCGGCAGCCATCAAAAAGCAACTCAACGTCCCGGCCGAAAACGTAATCATCACAAGCTCCCAGACCGGCACCGGCATCGACGAGCTCAAGCGCCGCATTGCCGAGGCCTGCCTCTAGTAGGGGCTCTTGGCAGACAATAGTTTGCATCTATCTATATCACCCCAGTGATAGTTGTTGGTACACTATCACTGGGGTGATATTTTTGTTTGGAGGTCGATATGGAGCTTTGGCACGGGTCGGAGGTTGTTGTCGAACGTCCGTCGTTGGATAAATGCAGACAATTCAATGACTATGGGCGCGGGTTTTATTGCACGTCACATGAGGAAATGGCGATGGAATGGGCATGCCGGACCGAGTCTGATGGCGTTGCCAATCGATATGAGCTTGATTTAGATGGCCTTTCGGTCTTGGATTTGGAGTCTGGGGAGTTTTCAATCCTCAATTGGCTTGCAATTCTGGCGAATAACAGAGAGTTCAATGTTTCGACGCCATTGGCGCGTGAAGGGCTTCGCTATCTACTTGATAACTGCTTAATTGATACATCTCCTTATGACGTTATTCGAGGCTATCGTGCTGACGACTCCTATTTTTCGTTTGCAAGACAGTTTGTCAGCGGCATGATATCGCTCAGACAGCTGCAACGTATCATGTGCTTGGGTGATTTGGGTATCCAATATGCCCTTATGAGCGAGCGCGCATTTTCGATGATTAGATTCTGCGATTGGAAGCGGGCTTCGGGGTCTGAGTTTTATCCCAAGCGTTTTGAGCGAGAGCAGAATGCTCGACGCAAATACTTGGATACGGTCAATGGGTTCGATTCCGAAGGTATCGACATTAGGGATTTAATGGCAGGGAGGGTTGATTTAAATGATCCAAGAGTTAACAGATCGTGGACCGAGTAGGACATATCCCGTCTACTACCTTGAGGACGCAATGAACAACCTCGGCGACTGCTTCGACTATGCCGTCAATGACTATGGAGCAGAAGGATCTGAAGTTGCTGAACTCTTTTGCCTGAGCGGGGTTGCTCGCGAGTTTGAGCGCGGCAACGCATGGGTAGTGTCGGGAAAATCGGGTGTTGAGCTGTTCGCGCTTATCGCTGAAAGGTCGGGCTATCAAAACAGGTCTATACCGGACTGCACCTATCGATTTGAGAAGACGCCGGAATATTGGGCGGGCTGGATGCTGGCATACCTGCAGTGGCGCCTAGGAGAGTCTTTCGAAGATTTGCTGCATGTCGTTCCATTTGATGTGCTGCGCAGTCTGTATTACCCCTGGCACGAAGCCTCGGAGGAACGAGTGGCTCGCCTCGTCTGCGATATGGCGAAAAAAGCGTCCAGGCAAACCAAACTTGCGTTAGCAAGAAAGAAGCTTAAGAAAACCCAACAAGACCTAGCATACGAATCGGGTGTGTCACTCCGCTCAATCCAAATGTACGAGCAGCGCCAGAGAAACATCAATGAAGCTTCGGTAACAAGCGTAAGAGCCATAGCAAAAGCCCTCCACTGCAACATCGAAGACCTCCTAGAACCAGTCTTCGAATACAAGGAACCCAGTGCGGCGTAAACCAAGCACATAGTCGAAGCCTGTTGCTGGTAAGTGCTCCAGCCTAGCAAGAGCCCCTATCAATAAAGGGCCATAATTTCAGCCCGGCGCCCCTTCAAAGCGTGGGTCCCTATAGACATCGCTAGCCACGTTGCCATAGGGCCACCCGGGGGCATCCCCTTAAAAACATTCCGCAGCACGAGGCCCGCTTATCCGCAGCTCCGAAGGAGCGCAATATTAAATCAGCGAATGCGATTATCCTGTCGAGGTCGCGTAGGTCTCCTTGGGGCTTCCCCTGAAAACAATCCGC
>NZ_JBNPLJ010000032.1:0-5254 GCF_050313415.1 Collinsella sp. SGI.184
ACGGCTCGGTGCCGTCCACCGGTCAGCGGCGCCCTGGCCTCCCACGGGCTGGCCCCGCAGTACTCTCGGCGCGATGGGGCTTAGCTTCCGGGTTCGGAACGGGACCGGGCGTGCCCCCCATGCTCTGGCCGCTGACCGGTGGGCGGCGCCCACCGTATCTTCGGTGTCCGGTGTCTCTCTCACGTGCCCTGGGGGCCGCATGGCGCATAGGGGGGAGTGACTCGGGGGCATCCTCGTGCCCGGACCGCGCAAGCGCTGGGTCCCGCGGGCCGCGAGGTGCGGTTCCGGAAGAGCTCGGGCGATTAGTGCGGCTCGGCTGAGGGCGTCGCCGCCCTTGCACCTGCCGTCTATCGACCAGGTAGTCTACCTGGGCCCTTACCGGAAGGAGAACTAATCCCTGGAACGGCTTCCCGCTTAGATGCCTTCAGCGGTTATCCGCGCCGCACGCGGCTACCCGGCCGTGCCGTTGGTCGACAACCGGTTCACCGGAGGTGCGTCCACCCCGGTCCTCTCGTACTGGGGGCAGCCTCCATCGATTCTCCTGCGCCCACGGAGGATAGGGACCGAACTGTCTCACGACGTTCTGAACCCAGCTCGCGTACCGCTTTAAACGGCGAACAGCCGTACCCTTGGGACCTGCTCCAGCCCCAGGATGCGATGAGCCGACATCGAGGTGCCAAACCTTGCCGTCGATGTGGACTCTTGGGCAAGATCAGCCTGTTATCCCCGGAGTACCTTTTATCCGTTGAGCGACGGCCCACCCACTCGGGGCCGCCGGATCACTAGAGCCTGCTTTCGCACCTGCTCGGCTTGTGGGCCTCGCAGTCAAGCCCGCTTGTACTCTTGCATTCAAAAGGACGGTTGCCGACCGTCCCGAGCGGACCTTCGCGCGCCTCCGTTACCCTTTAGGAGGCGACCGCCCCAGTCAAACTGCCCGCCTGGCACGGTCCCCGAGCCGGTTGACGGCCTCGGGTTAGGACGCCGGTCGCGCGAGGGCAGTATTCCAAGGGCGGCTCCCCGGGGGCTGGCGCCTCCGGATCTTCGCCTCCTGCCTATCCTCTACACGCGGGACCAGCGGCCAATGCCAAGCTGCAGTGAAGGTTCACGGGGTCTTTCCGTCCTTCCGCGGGTAAGTCGCATCTTCACGACCAGTGCAATTTCACCGGGTCCATGGTCGAGACAGCGCCCAAGTCGTTGCGCCTTTCGTGCAGGTCGGAACTTACCCGACAAGGAATTTCGCTACCTTAGGACCGTTATAGTTACGGCCGCCGTTTACCGGGGCTTGGCTTCGGGGCTTCGCGCGGTGCGCTAACTCCTCCGCGTGACCTTCCGGCACCGGGCAGGCGTCAGACCCTATACGTCGCCTTGCGGCTTCTGCAGAGTCCTGTGTTTTTGGTAAACAGTCGCTTGGGCCTCTCCACTGCGGCCCGCCTCCGCTCCCGGAGCAAGTCCGTTCACGTACGCGCGGGCACCCCTTCTCCCGAAGTTACGGGGCCATTGTGCCGAGTTCCTTGACCATGGTTGACCCGATCGCCTCGGTATGTTCTACCCACCCACCTGTGTCGGTTTGCGGTACGGGCGCGCACGCGCCTGCCTAGGGGTTTTTCTAGGGACCTCGGGCTCACTCGCTTCGCTTAAGTGCTTCGTCCGGAGCCTCGCCCTCGATGCGGACCGGATTTCCCTGGTCCGCGGGCCGCGCTCCATCACGGGGACGTCCAGAACCCCGCCGAGCCACCCCCATCCGTCGCCCCGTCGGTCGTAGCGCCGCGTGCGCGGTGCAGGAATGTCTGCCTGCTGCGCGTCGGCTACGCCTCCCGGCCTCGCCTTAGCCCCCGACTGACCCTGGGAGGATTAGCCTTGCCCAGGAAACCTCGGGTTCACGGCGGACGAGTTACTCTCTCGTCTCTCGCTACTCATGCCAGCATTCTCACTCCCATGCGCTCCACCGTCGGTCGCCCTCCGGCTTCTCCGCCCATGGGAAGCTCCCCTACCGATTCTATAGATAAAATCCCGCCGCTTCGGTGTCCAGCTTAGCCCCGTGTATTGTCGGCGCATGTCCACTCGACCAGTGAGCTGTTACGCACTCTTTGAATGCATGGCTGCTTCTAAGCCAACATCCTGGTTGTCTGGGCGGACGCACATCCTTTGCCACTCGGCTGGAACTTGGGGACCTTAGCGGGCGGTCCGGGCTGTTTCCCTCTCGAGCACACAGCTTAGCCCACATGCTCTGACTGCCGCGCTCTGGGCCGCCGGCATTCGGAGTTCGGTTGGATTCGGTAGGCGGCGAAGCCCCCTCGTCCATCCGGTGCTCTACCTCCGGCGGTGAACGCGCGACGCTAGCCCTAAAGCTATTTCGGGGAGAACGAGATATCTCCGGGTTTGATTGGCCTTTCACCCCTATCCGCAGGTCATCGCCGCCGTTTTCAACCGACGTGCGTTCGGCCCTCCACGGGGTCTTACCCCCGCTTCAGCCTGCCCACGGATAGCTCACCCGGCTTCGCGTCCGCGGCGCGGGACTCAAGTCGCCCTGTTAAGGCTCGCTTTCGCTCCGGCTCCCTTTCGGTTAACCTCGCCCCGCGCCAGCGACTCGCTGGCTCATTCTACAAAAGGCACGCCGTCACACCGTAAAGGTGCTCCGACTGCTCGTGGGCGCACGGTTTCAGGTACTGTTTCACTCCCCTCCCGGGGTGCTTTTCACCTTTCCCTCACGGTACTGGTGCGCTATCGGTCACAGGGTAGTACTCAGGCTTGGATGGTGGTCCACCCAGGTTCGGACCGGGTTTCACGTGCCCGGCCCTACTCAGGGACCGCGTCGCGCCGTCCGGTCTGGGTTCGCGTACGGGGCTGTCACCCGCTGCGGCCGGCCCTCCCATGCCGTTCCGCTCCCCAGCCGGACCTGCGCCCGGGGGCGGCAGCCCCCGGATGCGCGGCCCTGCAACCCCGCCGGCGGAACCCCTGCCGGGTACGCCCGCTCGACGGTTTGGCCATCGGTCCCCTTTCGCTCGCCGCTACTCGGGGAGTCTCGAGATTGATTTCCTCTCCTCCGGGTACTTAGATGTTTCAGTTCCCCGGGTTGTCCTCCCCGGCCCTATGCGTTCAGGCCGGGGATATGCACACTGCTGTGCATGGGTTCGCCCATTCGGAGACCCCCGGGTCGAAGGATGTGTGCTCCTCGCCGGGGATTATCGCAGCTTGCCGCGTCCTTCATCGGCTCCCTGTGCCAAGGCATCCGCCGTGCGCCCGTGGTATCTTGCGGGACCGCTCCGGGCCCGCGGGATATCCACGTGTCGCTAATATAAATTAATCGATATCATGAATAGCGCTCTCATGTCGCAATTCGGGTATCTCATACCGCGGCACAGCGTGTTCCACTGTGCTCGCGATCAGATGCTCCTCACTCATCAATGAGTGAATTCCTCTTGTTTGGATCGGATGAATGATTGCTATCATTCTCTGTTTAGATCGCAGAAAAGAATCGAGTCTGGAAGAGGATACTCTTCCATCTCTCTCCTATCGCTATGCGGCTCTCAAGGTACGCGGGTGCGACCCCGGGGACCGGGTGCTGCGGGGACGTATCCGGGCCAGACATCCACCGGACGGGCTCCTGCCCTCCATTCGAGTTAAGTTGATCTCTCTAAGAATTTATCTCCCTAGAAAGGAGGTGATCCAGCCGCACCTTCCGGTACGGCTACCTTGTTACGACTTCACCCCCCTCACCCTCCACACCTTCGGCGCCTCCCCCCTCTCGGTTGGGCCGGCGACTTCGGGTGCAGACGACTCGGGTGGTGTGACGGGCGGTGTGTACAAGGCCCGGGAACGCATTCACCGCGGCATGCTGATCCGCGATTACTAGCAACTCCGACTTCATGGGGGCGGGTTGCAGCCCCCAATCCGAACTGGGGCCGGCTTTCCGGGATCCGCTCCCCCTCGCGGGGTGGCATCCCTCTGTACCGGCCATTGTAGCACGTGTGCAGCCCAGGGCATAAGGGGCATGATGACTTGACGTCGTCCCCGCCCTCCTCCGCCTTGACGGCGGCGGTCCCGCGTGGGTTCCCGGCATCACCCGATGGCAACACGCGGCGGGGGTTGCGCTCGTTGCGGGACTTAACCCAACATCTCACGACACGAGCTGACGACAGCCATGCACCACCTGTATGGGCTCCTCTCGGCCACGGGGTCTCCCCCGCTTCACCCATATGTCAAGCCCTGGTAAGGTTCTTCGCGTTGCTTCGAATTAAGCCACATGCTCCGCTGCTTGTGCGGGCCCCCGTCAATTCCTTTGAGTTTTAGCCTTGCGGCCGTACTCCCCAGGCGGGACGCTTAATGCGTTGGCTGCGGCACGGGGGGATCGTCCCCCCACACCTAGCGTCCATCGTTTACGGCTGGGACTACCAGGGTATCTAATCCTGTTCGCTCCCCCAGCTTTCGCGCCTCAGCGTCGGTCTCGGCCCAGAGGGCCGCCTTCGCCACCGGTGTTCCACCCGATATCTGCGCATTCCACCGCTACACCGGGTGTTCCACCCTCCCCTACCGGACCCAAGCCGCGGAGGTTCCGGGGGCTTCGGGGGGTTGAGCCCCCCGCTTCGACCCCCGGCCTGCCGGGCCGCCTACGCGCGCTTTACGCCCAATGAATCCGGATAACGCTCGCCCCCTACGTATTACCGCGGCTGCTGGCACGTAGTTAGCCGGGGCTTCTTCTGCAGGTACAGTCTCGTCTCTTCCCTGCTGAAAGCGGTTTACGACCCGAAGGCCTCCGTCCCGCACGCGGCGTCGCTGCGTCAGGGTTGCCCCCATTGCGCAAGATTCCCCACTGCTGCCTCCCGTAGGAGTCTGGGCCGTGTCTCAGTCCCAATCTGGCCGGTCGGTCTCTCAACCCGGCTACCCGTTGTCGGCACGGTGGGCCGTCACCCCGCCGTCTACCTGATGGGCCGCGGAGCCATCCCCTCCCGTCGGGGCTTTAGCCCGGGCGCCATGCGGCACCCGGGGGTATCCGGTATTACCCGTCCTTTCGGGCGGCTATCCCGGGGGAGGGGGCAGGTTCTCCACGTGTTACTCAGCCGTTCGCCACTCGCTTCTATCCGAAGATAGGTGCCGTTCGACTTGCATGTGTTAGGCGCGCCGCCAGCGTTCATCCTGAGCCAGGATCGAACTCTCCGTCCAAATATGTTTGGGCCTCGAGCCCGTCCGGTCCTCTCAGTCATCGCTGATCGGTTCCGTTCGATTCATATGGTTCTGTTTGATAGGAAAAGGAATT
>NZ_JBNPLJ010000033.1:0-4838 GCF_050313415.1 Collinsella sp. SGI.184
ACAGGACCTTGCGGCCCCTCCAGTCCAGAACGCACAGCCAGTGCGAGTCGGCGTGGGTGTCGACCCCGCAGAAGACCGGCCCGCGGGCGCCGGGTGTCGATTCGGTTCTCATGTCTCGCTCCGTTCTTTCCGTGCTCGCCTGGACCGGGCAGACGGCACACTGACGGGGCGCGATAGAATGCGGTTGTTCGGGTCCGCGGTATCGCTCCATGCTCCTATTAGGTCATGCGGCGGTCTCGGCTCGCCGCGGGCCGCGCGGGACATGTCAGAAAACGAGGGCAGCCCTGTGGGCGCCAGCGGAATGTGGGGTCACCGCGCGGTCCGCATCTGATGGTGTCGACGCCAATGGTATACGGGTGCGCCATCGACGTCTTCAATTAAGAAGATATCAGTGCGGAATGTCCGCGAAGGTTAGCCCCCAGATCCTGCTACGACTACGTCCTCGGATTGTGGGGCTGAATGAAGGACGTGGCTGAGGGGGCCTTTTGTCCCCTTCGCTGTTTCGCGGCTTTGCCGCGAAAGTCGCGCCACTTTGGGGATGGATGGGGGCGTGGCTGGATTGCAGATTCAAATGGCTAGAGAGATATGGGCGCGAACGAGAAATCGTTATTGGGGTCATCCTTTTCCATAAACTCATCAAGACAAAACGTCATGTAGATTGGAACATACAGAACCTTGCCCTCTTTGCTGAGGTTCTCGTGGCTCAGTACAACGGCCTCGGGAATTTTGTACTCGCCCACACTCATCAGACGATCGAGGGCCGCGTGCGCTCGAACCTTCTTACCCGATTTGACCTCGATTGGGACAACATGCCCGTGGGCGCCTTCGATTACAAAGTCAACTTCACCGACCTCACGCGTTTGGTAGTACCATGCATCCGCCCCGAGGGCAACAAGTTCCTGCGCGACCACGTTCTCATAGAGACCACCAAGGTTGGGAGTTTTCATATCAAGATAGACGGCGCGTGCAGTGCTGCCGGGGTACCGCGATGCTAGCATGCCTGTATCAGACTCGTATAGTTTGAAGGCTGTCGTTTTCTCCGTCCTCTTGAGAGGACTCCGTGGCTCCGTCACCCTGGCGACCATCAATCCAACACCTGCGTTAACAAGCCACAGGAAATCCTGCTCATATTTTTTAAGGCGAGCTCCCTCACCCAGAGACGAAACAACAAAGCGATGAGACTCCGCCTCAAGCTGAACGGGAATTTGCTCAAAAATCGACCGAACGTTAAACGCTCGAGTCGATGCATATTTTGAGATATCGCTTTTGTACTGATCGACCAACTGAGTTTGAAGCTCACGTGTGCTCACGAGCGAATAACCCGAATCAATATAATTCTGAACGACCTCCGGCATGCCGCCGCAAATGATATATGCTCTATAGTTTTTGAGCATCGCCTCATGAATATAGTTTTCGACAGGATGCTTCTCGACAAGGCAGCTGCGAATACCGGCAAGCACATTCTCGCTGACGCTGTTTGCCCAACAAAACTCTTCAAAATCCATTGGGCGCATAACAATGTGCTCGACATACCCCACCGGAAAAGAAGAGATTCCCTTAAACTCAGTCCCAAGCATAGACCCCGAGAAGACATAGCTAAAGCGCCCATCCTCGACCAACGCCTTCATGAGTGTAACGATCTGCGGATACTCCTGAATCTCATCGACAAAGACAAGCGTGTCCCCCTCAACAAGCGGCGCATTCGCAAGAAGGGCTACGCGGTTGATAAAGTCAACGGAGTTCTTTGCGCCAATAAGCACATTCTTTGCCTCGACATTGAGTAGTAAATTGACCTCAAAATACGAAGCGTAGTTGCTTTTTCCGAACGCGCGAATCGCATAGCTCTTGCCGATCTGACGCGCACCAGTAACAAGTAATGCCTTATTGGAGGTATTCTTCCAGCTCAAAAGCTTATCAGTGACCTTACGGCGTAGCATAAAACCCCCAAATGACAAAAATTGGCAGATAGAATTGCCTGAAATCATACAAAAATTTGCGGATAATAGCGTGCGTAAATATACAAAAATTGGAAGATAGCAAAGGTCCGATAAGGTCTCAAAGCCACTGAAACAGCGCTCTACTTTGCGAAGGGGCTGGAGACGCTGCTGTGTGCGTCTCCAGCCCTCTGATTCTTACTTTTGGTTCCGCGATGGGACTTTGTTGGCCTTCCTGGTCGGTTTACCTTGTCTCGCCGCTCTCTGTGCGTAGGCGGTAGCCGTGGACGAGGTCGCTAATAGCCGGCCAGGGAATCTGGCGGTCGACCCAAAATTGGAGCTGGACCAGATAGCGCTCGGTGGCGCGTGTGAGGGCCGCGAACTGTTCGTGAGTCTCTACCTGGGCGTAGAGGTCGCGGCTGTGGGCGAGGATTGCCGTCGTGTCGTCCATTTTGCCGGTGACGTCGAAGGCGCCCGAGAACCAGTCGCACAGGCGCGCGGCACTGTTGTTGATTGTTGCGAGGTCGGCGGTGCCGTCGTTGGCGTTTTCGTTGGCCTGGGCACGCAAGAGGGAGAGGGCGTCGGCGGCGTTCATACAGTAGCCGACGGTGAAGTTCCAGACGGCGAATTCGCGGCCGGTGTCGAGCTTGCGGCGGCGCATGTAGTCGATATCGCGCGGTTCCTCGAGCATCATTTGGTCGGCGAGGGCCTCAAGTGCAGTGGTGTACTCGGCAAGGTCGAGTGTGAGCAGGGTGTTGATATCCATCATCTTGAGGCCTCCGTTTCGATCTCGACGATTTCGTTTTTAATGTACATGCCCTGGTTGTCCCAGACATTGCGGCAGGCGGCGGCAAAACGCTCGCGGTCGGCTTCGCAGATGCGGGCGAACATGCTGCAGGTGCCAAAGGGCTCGCACACGTCAAAGAAGATGCAAATTGACGACCAGCCACCATACCAGCTCACGGCGCCCGCCGGCTCGTGAAAGACGGGGTTCTCGATGTGCTCGTAATTGGCGATGGGGCCCGATACGGGATAGGTTACCTCGGCATCGCAGATCTTGGCCGAAAAGATACGTGACTCGACCGGACAGGACGATTCGAACAGCTTGCATGCCTCGGGAGCCTTGTCCCAGAGCATGTCGGCGAGAAACGTCTCGCCATTTAGCGTGATCTTGAGCATTTTTGTCATAGTAAGGACCTCCTCAATCCGTCGCTCAAGGGGTTCGCTGGCGGATAAGGAGAAGACAGCAGCGGGGTCGCCGAACCCAAACTTCACGACAGATCTCTGTCGCCCCAGCCCGTGCTGTTCCTCGCTAAAGTACCATGCCGCAATTGCGCGCGCAATATCAGTTTTTGAATTTCTGGAAGCGGCAATCGACGAGACGGCTCGCCGGCTACCGGCCGACGCGCGGTATGAACACTTGTCTATTCCTTAAGTTGGATGAAAAACGCCATGTTATTGCAGGGCTGCATACTCGTCCAATTAGTGCATAGAATCTCGTATAGTGCGAGTAAGATATTGCGCTGTCTGTTTTGTGTTTAGCAAAGATATAGTCTGCATAATCTGGTCTAATCCCTGCTCTATCAAAATAAAGTCGCACGTAAATAGCTTAGATATGCTTGAGCTGGGCATCTTTACGCTGAACGGGTAAAAACGACCGTTCACCGTTCAACTGTTTTCAAAATGAATAAAATGAGCGATAAAGAGAATATAAACCTTAATAAACTCGCGTATTGCACGGACGTGGGTTATTAATGGGATGTAGGCCTTTTACAGAAAGGATTCCAGCAATGTCTAAGCCTCTTGGCAAGCCCGATCGTATTGTCGTCGCCCTTGGCGGCAACGCCCTCGGCAACAACCCCGTCGAGCAGATCGAGGCCGTGAGCAACACCGCCCACGCACTCCTTGGTCTCATCGAGCAGGGTAACGAGATCATCATCACCCACGGCAACGGCCCGCAGGTCGGCATGATCCAGAATGCCTTCGCTGCCGCCCACGACGCCATCGGCACCCCCGAGATGCCGCTGCCCGAGTGCGGCGCCATGTCCCAGGGCTACATTGG
The DNA here is from genome assembly GCF_050313415.1 of Collinsella sp. SGI.184. NCBI lineage: Bacteria > Bacillati > Actinomycetota > Coriobacteriia > Coriobacteriales > Coriobacteriaceae > Collinsella > Collinsella sp. SGI.184. The sequence goes on from NZ_JBNPLJ010000033.1 coordinate 3,997, forward strand.
TTATCACCTGCAGCAGGGCATCGGTCGCGAGATGCACAAGCGCTATAAGCGTTGGCACGCCGCCACCGTCGTCACCCAGATCGAGTGCGATCCGGATGATCCCGCGTTCAAGAACCCAACCAAGCCGATCGGCCCCTTCTACACCGAGGAGCAGGCCAAGGAGTTCATGGCCGAGGATCCCTCCAAGGTCTTCGTCGAGGATTCCGGCCGCGGCTGGCGCCGCGTCGTCGCCTCCCCCGATCCCAAGAAGATTGTCGAGGCCGACTCCATCCTCAACCTGCTCGACAACGAGTTCATCGTCATCGCCTGCGGCGGCGGCGGCATTCCCGTCGTCCGCGACTACGAGAACAAGGGTTGCTACAAGGGCGTTCCCGCCGTCATCGACAAGGACCTGGGCGGCGAGCTGCTGGCCGAGGACTGCGACGCCGACGTCCTGTTCCTGCTGACCGCCGTTGAGCATGTCGCCATCAACTTTGGCAAGCCCAACCAGGAGGAGCTCGAGGACCTCACCGCCGACGAGGCCGAGCGCCTGGCCGACGAGGGCCAGTTCGGTAAGGGTTCCATGGAGCCCAAGGTCCGCGCTGCCATCAAGTTCGCCCGTTCCCGCAAGGGCCGCACCTGCATCATCGGCGCCCTGGACAAGGCCGCCGAGACCATGGCCGGCCTCTCCGGTACCCGCATCCACGAGTAGCCTCTACTCTGTTGCCTCTCTTGTGGGCGCCAGGCAAAGCGCCCACAAACTAGCCTCTCTTCATGAGCCCCGCAGTCCGCTCCGACTGCGGGGCTTTTGCTATTGAGGTGACTGTTCATGAGAAGCGCTGAAGACCGCGGAAACCCGGCAC
>NZ_JBNPLJ010000034.1:0-3416 GCF_050313415.1 Collinsella sp. SGI.184
AAAGGAGTTCACGGCGTAAATGTGGATGCCGTGAATATTAGAATACGTCAATCTGTAAAGATTCTTAACTTTTAGCATGTACACTGACAGAACGTTAAAAAGGAGGAGCGAGATGAGAATAGCGGAGCAGGAAAAGATCAATCGTATGCAGAAGAACCTCACCGTGATCAGGAACGTCGCGCGGTGGACAACAGAGCGCCTAGGAGAGGAGATAGGGGTCTCAAGGCAGACAATCAACAGTCTGGAGCACAACAAAACGAAGATGACAAAGACTCAATACCTTGCCCTGAGGGCGGTGTTCAACCATGAAGCAATGGTGAACGAGAACACGGCGCTAGCGAAGATAATCCAGTCGTTAGTCGATGAGCCAATAGCCGAAGAAATGCCAGAGGAAGGCGAGGCGACGGGCTCTTCGAAATCAGCCGAAGAGCAAGTCGATGCGATGGACGGACTGAGCGTCGCAACAAACGTGCTTGCTAACAAGAAGTTGGTGGCAGCGATAGGAGCTGCCATCCCCACGGCGGCAATGCCGGCACTGGCAAGCGTGGCAGTAGCGCCAATCGTCAAGGAGATCATGAGGAGAGGACGCTGAGATGAAGGACGAGAACAAGAGAGCGGACATGGAAGCAGCAAGAGAAGCACCGGAAGAACTGGCAGAAAAAAGATTGGAGAAGACAAAAGCGTTCTTGAAGTGTCATGGTTTGGAAATCGTCCTGGGTGCAGGATGCGTTGGGCTTGGGATTGTCTGCGTGCGTCAAAGAGGCGTAATAGAGATGAAGGACAAGCTCATTGAGCTGCAGAAGATCAGGATTCAGGAACTCGTCTCACTCTGCGAGGAGAAGGACGCATGGTTCAAGAAACTGATGTCAGAAGCCCTTAAACTCGGGAGCTCCTTCGCCGGAAAGTGCATGGTGGATCGTCGAGAGATGTTGGCAGGGAGATAGGAATGCCCCGCCCCTCGCGCCGCCGCAGGGGGCTCGGGACGAACCCGCCGTGCGGGCGGCGCGAGGGGCCGGGCTCTGCTTTTTTGGTCTAATTCGGCTGGTAACGACGCCATGCCTTCAACGGCTGTTTCATATCGTGGTCAAAGGCGTCATAGAGGACTATCCAGTCTTCGTATACCCTCGCATTCCACCAGTTTCTAACGCGTTCGTTCGTTGCGTCGAAGAACTTCTCCATCATCACACGCGGAGAGAGAAGCTTTTCTGCGGGGTCGTGTCTCATTCCAATGAAGCTGTACTTGTCTGATCCCTCTTCTAGATCAAGTTTCCTGCATACCGTATCGAAGAATGCGTCATTGAAGAACACTCCTATCTCATGCGGCTCGTTCTCCATCTCCTTCGGGAAGTCGTCTGCACACACCCTTTTGAACCACCTGGTTACGCTGTTGCTTTTCGGGTTGTCGAAGACCATCAGGCGGTCGCATTCCCAGCATTGCCAGATTTCCACGCTTCTTACTCCGGCGGTATACTCCAGCTCAAAAAAAGCGAGGTCATCCATGTGGCTTCGGAGCTCTTCCCATGGATAAAAGCAGCACTGAGGGTTGTTCTCGTCACATCCGTTCCATAGGGTGTTCCCGCACGGGCAACCTAGCTTGGCCATTCAGCGCTCCTCCTCATGACCTGAGTTTTGCCTTTATCACTCATTGCCTGCGTCTTTCGTGCCATTATACGTTTCGTCGCCCAGCACGATGACTTCGCCAGCCTCCGGCAGCGCCGCCGTCGCAAGCTCGGATTCCAAAGCCTGCATCACGTATTCGTGCCTTCTCGCGGGTTTGTCGACAAGGACCCACTTCGCCTGGGCGAAGGACCTGCAGGCGAAGACCATCCATTGAGGTCCGTTTATCGCCATCGGGCTCTTGGTGAACGCGACCCTTCCGGCATTCACCGCGGTTGCCAGGGAGTGGGCCATGAAGAGCATGGTCCCGAGTTTAGGACGCTTCTCCCTGCTGGCGGTGATTGGGATGGACTCCCTTACGCCGTACCCCTCTGACGCCCTCTTGAGGAAGTAACCGAGGCGCACCACGACCTCCGTAAGCATCACTGGGATGGCCTGGGCGCAGAAGTGCTGAAAGTCGTAGCCCTCGTAGTACATGCCCTGGACAATCTCTGCGATGGTCTGCTCCTCCTCGCCCATACTCCCGAACTGCATGAGGTTGAACAGGCCCATGAGCGGCGCCGGCAGACCCATCGAGGTGGTCATGTCGGACTTTAGGTGGATGACCTGCTTGCAGAGAGCCGCGAAGACCGTTGCCTCCTCGCGCCCGGCGTAGCGGGGTATTTCCTGCGAGAGGATCCTTCCGAACTTGTCGATAGTGGTCATCCTCCCCGTGAGGATGTCGAGCGTTCCCACGACGAACCCGAGCAGCGGGTCGTGCCCCAGCGAGTAGAGCCTGTGCATTGCCGGCCATAGCCCCTCGACGTACTCGCTCGTGAACCCGGCGTTGTACGGGGCGTCGTAGGGGACCTTCGACGAGACGTCTCGCGCAAGTCTCTCCATCTCCTCGGGCGGGAACCTCTCGAGGAACCAGTCACGCACGTAATTCTCAAGGGGCTTCCCCCTCGTACCCTCCGAAGTTCTTTCCGGGATGCCAACGAGCAGGATGTCAACGACCGACGAGAGGATTCCAGCGGACACGCTGATGGCGACGTCTACGGGATTGAGCCTGTGGAGCGCGTTGTACTCCTCGTTGAGAATGCGAACTTTTTCGTCTGCAGACGCGAGCTCTTCTTCCGTCAGAAGCTCCTCCACATGATGGTCGCTCCCATAGTTCGCTCGCGCTTCCTTGACCAACTTGCTCCAAGATGACGCCGAGGAATCCGATTCATCCTCGTGCGAAGCAAAGGAAGTCATCTCTCCAGCCTCTAGCATCGATCTCTGCTCTCCCTTTTGGGAGCCTTCGAGGTCTTCAGCTCTTGCGTACAGCGAATAGAGGACGTCCTCTGCCTCTTGGACGATGTCGCTCCTCTTCCTTCTCATCTTGCGTCCCGCTTCAGCTCTTCGAGTTTCTCCTCAATCTCAAGTTTCTCCTGGGTCTTCTCCTCTAGCTCTTTCCTTGCCTTCTTAAGCTCTCTCTTCGGCGCTCTCTCCGCCTCAAGACGTTTTATTTTCTCCTGCAGGACCAGAAGTGCCTCACAGACTGCTGCATATTTCTTCTCGTACTGCTTGTACTTCCATTTTGCTCCCAGGAAGAAGCCAAGCACCCCCGTGAGACCGGCACCTAGGAACGGGAGCGCTTTTGGAAGCGCCTTTTTTAGATGCGGACCTAGGTTTCTCAAGATGTTCAGAAAGGCATTCATCGTTCCCTTGCCCCTTGGCGTCAGAGTCAATCGTTGCCCGAATTATAACGTCCAGCAATTCCGTCTCTTTCGTTTAGTGGGATATGCATGACGAGGGATTGAGTTGTGAACTGTTGC
>NZ_JBNPLJ010000035.1:0-2456 GCF_050313415.1 Collinsella sp. SGI.184
TGTTTTTCACAACAACTAAATTTAGGATTTCACGACTAATTTCTTTCGGGTTTCACCGTTTTGCAAAGGTGCCGCACCCTTTCTTCGCTAACTGTCCGATCTTCCCATCATCAAGGCTTCCTCGAACCTTCTGCTCTGCCCGCCGAACTCAACCAGCCGACCATGATGCATGATCCTGTCAATCGTCGCCGTGGCCAGGTGCGCGTCTCCCAGCACAGTGCCCCATTTGCCGAACTCTATGTTGGTTGTGACGATCATGCTCCTCGTCTCGTACGTTGCCGACATCACCTGGTAGAGCAGCCGAGCGCCCTCGATGTCTATCGGGATGTAGCCGTACTCGTCGATTATCAGCAGGTCCGCCTTGGCTATGTCGCGAAGCACCTGCTCGAGCCTGTTGTCGGCGACGGCCGCCTTCAGCATCAGCACCAGCGACGCGGTCTCGAAGTACCTGACCTTGTAGCCCCGCTCGGCCGCCAGCACGCCCAGTGCGATCGACAGGTGGGTCTTTCCGCGTCCGCATCCTCCGTAGAACACGAAGTCCTGGGCCTGCCGGACAAACTCCAATGACACCAGGTCATCGACGGTGTAGCCGTCTGGGAAGGACACCTCGCCGAAGTCGAAGTCCGCGACCGACTTCACGGCCGGGAATTTGGCCTGCCTCATGAGCCTTGCCTTCCTGTTCTCCTCCCTGGTGGCGTTCTCGCTCCTGATCAGCTCGCATGCAGCCACCAGCTGGCCTCGCGTGGCATCCTTGGAAAACGCCGCGATCGTCGACTTGGTGAAGTACATGGTCCTGGCCAGCGCGGCGAACTCCGCCTCGATCTGGCCCCTCGTCATCTGCTCGATGTCCATGGCTAGGCCTCCTTTGCGAAGACGGCGTCGTACATCCCGAGGTCGGGGCTGTCGTCGTATGCGATGGACCCTTGGCCGTTCGCCGTGCATGCGGCAGCCAATGCGACGTCAGCGCGGCTGGGGACGCCGCCGTCGGCGCCGAGCGCGGCCATCGCCGCTACCGCGGCCTCGTAGCCCGCATCCGCGCTGACGTCGCGAAGCATCCTGAGCATCGTGCCCCTGTCGGCCCTGCCCATGGAATCCATCGACCTGGCCAGCGATTTCGGCAAGGTCGCCCTGACGGCGCTGTTCTGCCATCCGCCCGGCTTCCTGCAAAGGAGCGCCAGCTGCGACATGGGGTCGCTGGCCTTGGTGGGCGCATCCCCGTATGCTCGGTCGAAGGCGGCGATCTGCGTGCCCTCGCCGTCGTAGAAGGCTACCCGGAATGCGCCCAGCTCGACGATCACCCTCTCCTCGCCGTGGTCCGGCCCGAGCGGGTAGCGGTGTCTGCCGTCGAGGCACGCGTCGCCGTACTTGTCGGTCTTGGCCGTGACTATCTTCGCGACGCGGAAGGGCTTCGCCGGCAGGTCGGCCATGGCCACGCAGTCCTCCATGAACAGCTGGCGCTCGGGCTCCCCTTTGAGGTAATGGTCCTTGCCGGCGCGATCCAGGCACCTGCCGAGGATCCGCTTGTTGTAGGCGGGCAGGCTGTCGATGCGGGGAACGGGGACGAACAGGTTGCGCCGGATGGCCCCGACGGCATTCTCCACGGAGCCCTTCTCGTGGCCGGAGTTGGGGTTGCAGAAGGAGAAGTCGAACCCGTAGTGGGCGGCGAAGCGCGTGAACGTGTCGGCGGTGCTGACAACCTGGCCGACCCTTCTGCCGACGCCCGTGGCGTTGTCAAACACCAACCGGGTGGGCACGCCCCCGCAGAACTCGAACACGGCCTTCAGGCCCTCGCAGACGCATTCCGACGTCTCGCCCCAGAAGCATTGCGCCAGCGACACGTTGGAGAACGGGAAGGTGACCACCAGGTAGTGCACCTCGCGCATGACGCCCAGCACCCTGAAGTCGCACACGCCGAAGTCGACCTGCCCCTCGCCGGGCGCCCATTCGAGGTTGAGGAACTCGTCTTTGGCGCCTTTGAGCTCGGCTTTGCGCTTCTTGACGTAGGCCTGGACGATTGTGTAGCTGCCGTCGTAGCCGCATTCCGCGACGAGCCGGTCGAATACCCGCTGGGCCGTGTGTCGCTGCTTGGGGCGCCGCTTCCTGTCCTCCGCAAGCCAACGATCTATCGTCGCCTTGAACGGGTCAAGCTTCGAACCGCGCCTCTTCCTGGGCTTGACCTGAGGGGAGAAGTCGTCCATGTCGCGGTATTTGCGCACCGTGGGCTCGGAGATTCCCTCCTCCCTGGCTATCTGGGCGACGCTGTCGCCACGGGCAGCGCGCTGCTTGATTGCTAGAATAGTTGACATGCCGATCATTTCCTTTCCGGCCTCCTTGAGTCGATTACCGAAGCAATGACTAAGTTAGGCCATCCGTTGGAGGTGGTCGGCGCCTTTGCTTATGAGGCGAAACAATCGTCGTGAAACCCGAAACTTTTATCTCGTGATTTCCTAAAAATA
>NZ_JBNPLJ010000036.1:0-1995 GCF_050313415.1 Collinsella sp. SGI.184
AACTAAATGACATTTTTTACAACGATATCATCTGCCGTCTTATTCAGACGTTCACCGTTCTCTTGACAGTCTCACGCACTCAATGGATTACTATCTACTTAAGCGTGATACTGCGCTTGACCTGTTTTAGGCGGGCCGTTTTATTGCTTATGAAGGAAGGACGCACATGGCAGATGTTCACGAGCTGCTTGATACTTGGATTGCCAATGTCAAGGATGATGAGCTGCTGACCGAGCTCAACACGATGAAGGAGCAGGGTGACGAGGATGCCATCACCGATGCCTTCTTCCAGGATCTTGCCTTCGGCACCGCCGGCCTTCGCGGCACGATCGGTGCTGGCACTAACCGTATGAATATCTATACGGTCGGCCGTGCAACGCAGGGCTTCGCCGACTATCTCAATGCGACTTTTGAGCATCCGACGGTTGCCATTGCTCGCGATAGCCGCAATAAGGGCGAATTGTTCGTCAAGACGACTGCTGCTATTCTTGCGGCAAATGGTGTCACCGCCCTTGTGTATCCTAAGATTTCCCCGGTGCCTACGCTATCTTGGGCTGTCCGCGATCTTGAGTGCTCCGGTGGCATTTGCATGACCGCTAGTCATAATCCGGCGCCGTATAACGGCTATAAGGCCTATGGCCCCGACGGCTGCCAGATCACTAGCGAGGCCGCCGATGCAATTTCTAAGGCTATCGCCGAGACCGATACGTTCACTGGCGTGAAGTCCATGGACTTCGATGAGGCTCTTGAGCAGGGTCTGGTCAAATGGATCGATGACTCGTGCCTCGAGCGTTATTACGACGCCGTTCTCGCGCGCGGCGTGACCAACCTTTCTGCCGAGGAGATCGCTGGCGCTCCGCTTAAGCTCGTCTACACTCCGCTCAACGGCACTGGCCTCATTCCCGTCACGACGGTGCTCGAGCGCGCCGGCATCACCGATGTCACGGTTGTTCCCGAGCAGAAGGACCCGAACGGCGATTTCCCGACCTGCCCGTATCCTAACCCCGAGATCCGTCAGGCCATGCAGAAGGGAATCGACCTGTGCGAGCAGGTTCACCCCGATCTGCTGCTTGCAACCGATCCTGACGCCGACCGTGTTGGCGTTGCTGTTAAGAATGGTGATGACTATCTGCTGCTGACCGGCAATGAGATGGGCGTTCTGCTGCTCGACTATATCTGCAAGACCCGTGCCGCCCGCGGCGAGGATCTCACCAAGAAGGTCGCGGTTACTACCATTGTTTCTTCCGCCATGGTCGATGCCCTGGCCGAGGAGTATGGCTTTGAGCTCCGTCGCTGCCTGACGGGCTTCAAGTACATCGGTGACATCATTACCTCGCTTTCCGATGCTGGTGAAGTCGATCGATTTATCTTCGGTTTCGAGGAGAGCTACGGTTATCTGGCCGGCGACCACGTGCGCGACAAGGACGCCGTGAGCACTTCGCTTCTGATTTGCCAGATGGCGCAGTATTACAAGCTCCAGGGCAAGAACCTGGCCGATGCGATGCACGAGCTGTACGAGAAGTATGGCTACTATCACAACAAGACGATTTCGCTGAGCTATCCGGGCGCTGAGGGTGCGGCAAAGATGGCCGGCATTATGGCGGGTCTGCGCGAGAACCCGCCCGCGGAGCTCGCAGGCTCCAAGATTGAGGCCGTTGTGGATTACAACACGTGCGTGAACGGCCTGCCGAAGGCTAATGTCATTGAGTTCGATCTTGAGGGTGGCAACAAGGGTATTGTCCGTCCTTCCGGCACCGAGCCCAAGATCAAGCTGTACATCTTCGCTAAGGGCGCGGATGCCGCCGAGGCTGATGCAGCACTTGACGCGATTGAGGAGTCAGGTCGCAAGCTGTTGGCCTAAGGTTTTGAAAGCCTATTTCTATAGATAGACGAAAAAGGGGATCTCGGAAACGAGGTCCCCTCTCTATTACCGGTAAATACAGCTGAGAATCCCAAACTGTGTAGGAGTTGTGTGCAACCAGATTCCCGCCCCGC
>NZ_JBNPLJ010000037.1:0-1638 GCF_050313415.1 Collinsella sp. SGI.184
CCTTGATTATCAACTTTATCCGAACACCTCCCACATTCATCCGTACATGTGCGGATGAATGTGGGAACCCGATACACTGAGGGCCGGATCGGCCGGCCCCGGGAGATCGGAGGACGGCATGTCCGGAAAGAAGAAAAGTGGCTCCGCAAGGGCGGTCCCGAGGGCCTACGGAAGGCTCACGAGGCACGAGCGGGACACGGTCCAGAGGATGCTGGAGCGCAGGGCGTCGTGCAGGGAGATCGCGAGGGAGCTGGGCAGGTCGCCCTCGACGGTGAGCGCCGAGGTGGCGTCGCACAGGTTCGTGACGGCGCCGAAGGCCAGGCGCGGCGAGCGCGTGGACGCCTCCGCCGACCTGTCGGCGGCCTGCCCGCGCCTGGCGGCGTGGCCGCGATGCTGCAACGGCTGCGGCCGGTACCGCGCGATCGGCTGCAAGCGCCGCCCCCACGTCTTCTACGAGGCCCGGGCCGCGCAGCTGTGCGCCGACTCGGTCCTCGTCTCGTCCAGGCGCGGGATAGACGCCGACGAGCCTGCCGCGGCGGCCAGGCTGGAGGCGATAAGGGACTGCCTGCGCCGGGGGCTGTCGCCCGAGCAGATGGCGGCGCGCAACGGCGGCCCGGTGGACCTGTCGCCGTCGACCATCTACCGCTGGGTCTCGGCGGGCTACGACGGCATGACCAACATGGAGCTCAGGCGCAAGGTCGGCTACAGGCCGAGGAAGCGCGCCGCGGGCCGGGCGGCGACCCGCCACTCCGCCCGCAGGTCGCATGCCGCGTTCCTCGCCCTCGGGGAGGACGCGTGCGCCGCGGCCTGGGAGATGGACACCGTCGAGGGGGCCCGGGAGGACTCCGCCTGCCTGCTCACGCTGCTGCACCGCCCCAGCAGGCTCCAGCTCGCGCTGCCGCTGGAGGAGAAGACCGCCGGGTGCGTCGCGGGCGCCCTGGAGGGCGTCCGGGCCGTCCTCGGCGCCGACGGGACGCGCCGCGTGTTCCGCGCCGTCCTCACCGACAACGGCGCCGAGTTCTCCGACGAGGCGGCGATCGCGGCGCTGCTCGGCGAGGGGCCGGGCGAGACGAGGCTGTTCTACTGCGACCCCAGGCGCAGCGACCAGAAGGGCGCCTGCGAGCGCAACCACGTCGAGATCAGGAAGCTGCTGCCCAAGGGCGCCGGAATCAGGTTCGACCGGCTCGCCCCGGCCGACCTGGCGCTGGCCATGTCGCACGTGAACTCCGAGCCCCGCGGCGCGCTCGGCTTCGCGACGCCCGCGCGCGCCTTCAGGGCGATGCTCGGGGAGGACGCGGCGGCGCTGCTGGACGCCTACGGCGTGGGGGACGTGCCCATCGGGGAACTCGACCTGACGCCGGGGCTCATCGAGAGGGCGCGCGCAGAGAGGGGCGATGCCCCGCTGGCCTAGCCTAGGAGAAAAAACGGAATAGACGGACCGACCGTCCGGCTGAGTCTGGGAAGAGGTGCCGGGCGGCGGGCGGAGCATGGCCACCGGACCCATCGAAACACATCTCCACCATTCCTTCAACTGGGAAAACGGCGCCCCCGGGGCCCGAGAGGGGCCGCGGGGACGTTCGGTTAACTGCGGGAGCGTGCCATCAGCTCAATGTGTTCGGTTGAGATCGGAAATCAACC
>NZ_JBNPLJ010000038.1:0-1567 GCF_050313415.1 Collinsella sp. SGI.184
TTCCTTTTAATATGAGCAGGACATTGTCAAGAGGCAAAATCGGGCCTGGCCCCAACGATATGGGGTCAGGCCCTCTCCCTATATCAACCCGTCCGCGGCGACCTCGGCGTGTCTTCCCGACGCTCGTCTTTGCAGTTTAATATCCGCCCGTGGCGATCTCTCGCTGGGCAATCCGTTGCTACGGCTGAGGCTTCTTCGTCGAACCGACAGTCTGTGCACGCGTGTGGCGCCCTGGGCGCTCGCAGAAAAGGGACCTGAGGTTCGCCTCAACGGCTTCGGATCAAACCGCTTCCGGGGTGATCGGCTTATGTGCGGGGGACCGGCCCCCTACGCCTCCTCGGCCATGAGGCCGACCGCCCACACCCAGCAGGCGAGCTCGCGCGCCGTGGCCACGTTCGCCTTGTTGTTGTGGACCCCGCGCGCGAGCAGCGCCTCCCGCCTCTCGACCAGCCTCCGCACGCCCTTGGCGGCATGCCTGCGGGCGACCCGGTCCGGGGCCTGGCCCTTGGCGAGGTCCTTCGGCCGCCCCGAGCACGTCAGGTAGTGCCACGCGGCCTCGACCAGCGCCTTCCTCAGGTGTTTGTTGCCCGCCTTGGTGATCGCGCCCCTGCGGTCGCTCTCCCCGCTGGAGTGCTCGGAGGGCGTCAGGCCGACCCATGCGGCGAACGACCGGGCGTTCCTGAACCTCGAGAACTCGCCGGCCTCGAACACGAGGTCGGCGGCCGTCGCGGTGTCGACGCCCTTGAGGCAGCGCAGGGAGTCGACCCTCCTCCTCCACCTGGGCTTGCGGGCCTCGGCCTCGACGAGCCCCTCGAGCCTCGCCTTCTCCTCCGCCGCCCGCCTGACCGCGTCGACGTAGTAGGCGAGCACGTCGTTGTCGGCCCCCTCCGCGAACCTAATCGACTCGATCCAGGACCAGTGCGCCCGGGTCCAGTTGCCCTTCCTGCGGCCGGTGGGCGTCCTCTCGTCGAAGGCGAGCCCGTGCCTGAGCAGGAATTTGGAGAGCCGCTGCTTCGCGCGCGAGAGGTCGTCCCTCGCGTCCTCGAGCGCCCTGGTCAGGTCGCGGGCGGCCTCGCACTCGTCGTCGGGGACCCACACCTCGACGACGTTGCCGACCGACAGCATGCGGGCGAGGAACTCGGCGTCGTTGCGGTCGTTCTTCCTGCGCCTGTCCGCGCTGGGCTTGATCATCTTCGAGACGGCGCCGACCACGCAGTCGACCCCGAGGCCGGAGAGCCTCTTCTGCAGGTCGAACCCCGTGACCCCGGATTCGTACACGCACCTGGCCTTTGGGTCCACGGACCGCACCCACTCCGCGACTGCCCCGGCGTCGTAGCCGAAGGTCGCGCAGCGCACCTCCCCGGTCATGACGTCGAGGGAGACTGCCTTTATCGAGCGGGCGTGGACGTCGAGGCCGACGAAGGTGGTAGTATCGAGCATGGGAGCCCCTTCCATGAATGCGGCGTGGCCGCCGCGGCTGAATTAGACACTCACCATTGTCGGCCTAATCCGCGGTCTTTCATGCAGCAGGGGCTCTCAATGTTTTTATGTCCTGCTCATATCGTCT
>NZ_JBNPLJ010000039.1:0-1281 GCF_050313415.1 Collinsella sp. SGI.184
GGGACTGCGGACAAAAAGTTGGACCGTTGAGGTCCGGAACGGAGTCCGCATGGCATACAGTAGGAGAATGGTGGAGAGGGCCAGGGCGCTTCGCGGCGCCGGGCTCACCGTCATGGAGATAACCGAGATACTCGGCGGGCCCGGCAAGACGTCCGTCTGGCGCTGGATCAGGGACGTGCGCAAGCCCGCGGGAAGGGCCGGTGGAGGAATGGACCTGCCGCGACTCGTCGGGGACGGCCCCGACTACCCCGACATCGACCCGGAGGACAAGGACGCCCTGATCGAGCGGCTCAGGCTCGAGAACGCGGTGCTGAGGGCGGTGCAGGACGTTTTAAAAGCCGAGAGCCTCGACGGGATGTCGAACAGGGAGAAGACCCTGGTGATAGACCGCCTGAGGCCGTGCGGGAAGTGGTCCTTGAGAGAACTCACGAGTTCCTTGGGGATATCAAAGAGCTCCTATGAGTACCAGCGCCGCGCGATCGCGAGGCCCGACCGGCGCGCGCCCCTGCGCGCGCTCGTGCGCAGGATCTTCACCGAGGACGGCGAGGGGGCGCGGGGGTACCGCTTCGTGACGGCGCGCCTGCGCGAGCTCGACGAGCCCGTGCGCGCCTCGGAGAAGGTCGTCCTCCGCATCATGCGCGAGGAGGGCCTGGTCCCCAGGTGGATGAGGAGGAAGAGGAGGCCCTACAGCTCCTATGCGGGCGAGCCGACGCCGGCCCCGCCGAACCTCGTGCGCCGCGACTTCCGCTCGGCCCTGCCGAACTTCCTGTGGCTCACCGACATCACCGAGTTCAGGCTGCCCTCCGGCAGGAAGGTCTACCTGTCGGCCATCAGGGACTGCTTCGACTCCTCGGTCGTGGCGTGGAGGGCCGGCGAGAGACCGGACGCCGCGCTCGCCAACTCGACGCTCGAGGACGCCTGCGCGCTGCTCGCGCCCGGCGAGCGCCCCGTCATCCACTCCGACCGCGGCGGCCACTACCGCTGGCCCGGCTGGATCTCGATCTGCGAGGGGCACGGCCTCGCCAGGAGCATGTCCGCCAAGGGCTGCAGCCCGGACAACGCGGCGATGGAGGGCTTCTTCGGCCTGCTCAAGAGGGAGTTCTGGCACGGCAGGGACTGGTCGGGCTGGACCCCTGCCCGCTTCATCGAGGAACTCGGGGGCTGGATCGGCCGATACAATACGGAGAGGCGCAGCGATGCGCTCGGCGGCCGCACGCCGGCCGAGTTCCGCGCCGCGCTGGGAAGGGCCGCGTAACGGTCCAAGAAATCGTCCGCAGTCCC
>NZ_JBNPLJ010000040.1:0-1080 GCF_050313415.1 Collinsella sp. SGI.184
CCGAGGTCGTGTCGGCCGGCGAGGACTTCAGCGCGACCGAGGTCGAGAAGCTGGGATGGCTGGTTGTATTCCGTAACATCTAAATCGACAAAAACGGCAGCATAAAGTCGACACTTCCCGCAAGGGGCATGCTGACCAGATCGCAGGGCTATCTTGGTGGTGCTTCGTATCTACCAAAGGAGGCCCGGAGAGGAAATGATCAGCATGACCGATAAGAATTCTATACGCCTGCTGTGGCGGCAGGGGGACAGCGTCGCCGAGATCGCGCGCAAGACCGGCGTGAGCCGGGACACCGTCTACAAGTACCGCGACATGGACGACTTCAGCCCCAAGCCGCCCGCGAGGCGGGCGCAGGGCTCAAAGCTCGACCCGTACAGGCCCCTGATCGAGTCCTGGCTCGACGACGACATGCGCAGCGGACGCAAGCAGCGCCATACCGCAAAGCGCGTCCACGACAGGCTCGTCTCCGAGTGCGGCGCCGACGTCTCCGTCAGCACCGTGGAGCGGTGCGTCAGGGAGATTAGGGCCCGCCGCTCGGCGGAGGCGGCCGACGCCCAGTACCTCGACCTCGTCTGGGGCCCCGGCGAGGCGCAGGCCGACTTCGGCGAGGCCGACTTCTACGTGAGGGGGATGCGGACCACGCTGAGCTTCTTCGTGATGACGTTCCCGTACTCCAACGTCGGGCTGGCCCAGGTCTTCCCGGGCGAGACGTCGGAGTGCGTCTGCCAGGCCCTGCGCAACGTCTTCGAGCACGTCGGCGGCGTGCCGACCAAGATCGTCTTCGACAACGCGACCGGCGTCGGCCGCCGCGTCGGCGGCGGGGTCCGGACGACCGAGCTGTTCGCCGCCTGCAGCGCCCACTACGGCTTCCGCTTCAGGTTCTGCAACCCCCGCTCGGGCAACGAGAAGGGCAGCGTCGAGAACAAGGTGGGCTGCGTGCGCCGCAACCTCTTCGTCCCCGTCCCCCAGCTGTGGGACGCCGGCGCCTTCAACCGCAGGCTGCTCGAGCGCAGCCTCGCCATGTCCGACAAGCCCCACTGGATAAAGGGCGAGCGCGAGCTCGATCTCTTCGAGGCCGAC
>NZ_JBNPLJ010000041.1:0-983 GCF_050313415.1 Collinsella sp. SGI.184
CAGATCCTGCACGACATGATCGCGAGCTCCTCCGCCATCGAGAACGCGATGCGCGACGAGTTCGCGGAGCTCGACGAGGTCACCCAGACCCGCCTGATCGACAACCTCGCGGCGGACGGGCCGCGAAGCAGCGAGTGGTGGCACGAGGTGCTCGTGGACGGCCCCAGGCACCGAGACTTCCCGACGCTCTCCGACGGCCCGTGCCGGAGGCGGTAGCGACGGAGGCCCTCGCCCCGGCAAAGGGGCGAGGGCCTCTCCCTTGTGTACTCCTTAGTGAAGAGACAAAACGCTACGTATCGAGCCTGCCCGCGAGCCAGAGCAGCGGAACGAAAGGCAGCACACCCAGGCACAGCAGCACGGCGAGCGCCGCGGCCACGCCCCAGCGGACGTCCTCGCGCGTCACGACAGGATCTCGTTCACGCGGGCCTGCACGGCGTCGTAGAGCGACCCCAGGCGGCGCTTGCGCTCGGCGCCGTTGCCGTAGTCGCCGCGGATGACGGCGCGCGCCAGGGCGTCGACGTCGGCTCCGCCAGACGAGCCTCCCGAGGAGCCCCGGTGCCCAGCATCTCGTTCACGCGCGCCTGGACCTCCGCATAGCGAGACCCAAGCGCGGCCTTGCGCGCCGAGCCGTTGCCGAACTCGCCCGTGAGCACCCGGCGCGCGAGGTCGTCCACGTCGTCAGAAGCCGGCGCCTGTGCCGCGCCCCCGCCGGAGCCCCCGACCAGGATGCGGTTCACCTCCGCCTGCACATCGTCGTAGCGGCTCCCCAGGGCCGTGCGCCGCCCCTCCCGTGATCGCGGCCTTCAGCGCCGCCCACTTGGACGCCGCCCCGTAGGGCGCGGGACAGAGCTTGCCCGTCACGTCGTAGTGGCGGATGACCCCGGAGGCGCCGATGCCGTACTTGGCCATGAGCTTCCTCACGAGCCAGCCCAGCTTCTCGACCTCGGTCGCGCTGAAGTCCTCGCCGGCCGACACGACCTCGA
>NZ_JBNPLJ010000042.1:0-950 GCF_050313415.1 Collinsella sp. SGI.184
GTGAAGCGACGGAAGGCGACGCTTCGCAACATTACCGCAGCTAAACATAGTCGTTTGTGACCGCATCGGACACTTCTCCCAGAGGGCGGGGCGTTCCCGTCCGGGGAGGAGGCGCGCATGGGGTCGGTCGTCGCGGCGCTCGTGACGGGGGTGCTCACCCTCGCCGGGGTGCTCGTGTCCAACTCGCGCAGCCGCGCGGTCATGGAGGTCAAGATCGACAACCTGACGCGTCAGGTCGAGAGGCACAACTGCCTCGTCGAGCGCACCTACGCCCTGGAGCAGGACGTCGCCGTCGTGAAGGCGGAGATCGACAACCTGAGGAAGGGGCAATGATGGAGGCTTTCCTGACATCCAACGAGTGGCCGTGGAGACTCGCGCGGACCATCGTGCAGGGCGTGCTCGGCGTGGTCGTGGCCAACGTGGACATGCTCGTGGGCTGCGCGGTGCTGGAGCCGGAGTGGCGCGCGGTCGTGGTGGCGCTCGTGATGGCCGTGCTGTCGCCGGTCATGGCGGAGCTCGGCGCGGCGCTGCCGTCGGGCGGTGGTACCGATGAGTGACGGGCGTAAGTTCGCGAGCGAGGAGGAGCGCTGGGAGGCGCTGCGCGGCGAGGGCGTCGAGGCGGCAGCGCCCGACGGCTGGGAGCCCGACGAGGGCGAGGACGGCGGCTTCGAGGGGGTGCCCGGTGGCGTATAGCATCCTCTTCAAGCAGTGCGGGAGCGACCACATGACGCGCGGGCGCTCGCGCGCGATCGACCGCATCGTGGTGCACTTCACGGCGACGCTCGCCTCCGCGCGCAACAACGCGACGTACTTCGCGCGCAACGAGGGGCAGGGCGCGAGCGCGCACTACTTCGTCGACGACATCACGCCCGAGATCTACCAGAGCGTGGCGGAGGGCGACACCGCCTGGCACGCCGGCGACTGGCAGATGAGCTGCCGCGCGATCGGCA
>NZ_JBNPLJ010000043.1:0-925 GCF_050313415.1 Collinsella sp. SGI.184
GGCCTCGATGCCCAGCGCGACGGCGAGGTGCGTCTTGCCCACGCCGGGGCTCCCCACGAACAGGACGTTCTCGGCCCGCTCGACGAACCTCAGGGTCGCGAGCTCCTCGATCTCGGCGCGCGGGACCGACGGCTGGAAGTCCCAGTCGAAGTCCGCCAGCCCCTTGACGTAGGGGAACCCCGACGACCGTATGCGCTGGTTGGTGATCCTGGCCTCCCGGGCGGCGACCTCGACGCGCGTCATCTCCTCGAGGGCGGAGGCGAAGCCCCGCTCGCCCGCGGCGACCATCCTCACGTAGTCGGGCAGGGACGCCGCCATCTCGTGCAGCCCGAGCGCGGAGAGGTTCGCCTGCGCCCTGATCGAGGGGCTGCCCTCCGCGACGGCGCCCATCACGCCCCTCCGAGCGAGTCGAGCAGCGCGAGGTTGGCGCGCGCGGCCTCGGCGATGTCCGCGTCGGCCAGGCCCCGCTTCCCCTCGAGGGCCTGCTCGTAGTGGTCGGGGTCGTAGTTGATGGGCCTCGACGGCCCGGACGCGGCGTCGTGGACGGCGACCTCCTCGCCGGCCATCCTCACCACGACCTGGCCGCCGGGCATCGCCACGACGCTCACGCGCCGGCCGATGCAGCGCCTGGGCACGGACCACTCCCTGCCGGCGGCCCTGACGAGCATGGTCGGCGGGACGGTCTGGACGCTCACGTCGCCCACCATCGACTCGAGGAGACGGAGGTTCCCGATGGGCCGCAGGCTCTCCTTCTCCCGCATGAACAGCGCGTCGGGCGGCAGGCCGGTGGTGCGGTTCGGCTCAGAGTTTGCCTGGGCCTCGACCCGGGCCACCGCCTCGACTAGGCCGCTCCACCCGGTGAACTCGCCGCCGTAGGCGAGCAGGCGGTTCAGGAAGCGGTTGGCCGACTCGTCCTTGCCCTTGG
>NZ_JBNPLJ010000044.1:0-787 GCF_050313415.1 Collinsella sp. SGI.184
GGTCGACGAGCAGGCAGACGTAGTTCCACGAGGCCCCGACGCGCACGTAGGTCAGGTCGCTGCATATATGGGTGCGCGGCGCCCTGCCGCCGAAGCCGCGCGCGACGACGTTGGGCACGTCGGCCTCGTTGACCGCCCCGGGGTGCACCTTGAACCTCTTCCTGCCGTATGCGCTGACCAGGCCGTTCTCCCTCATGATGCGGCAGACCCGGCGCCGGCTGACGGTGACGCCCGACCTCTCGAGCGACGCCTTTATCTTGCGCGAGCCGTACCGGCCCTTGCTGGCGGCGTGGGCCGCGACCACGGCCGGCGCGGCGGGGTCCGGCGCGGCGGGCCGGTCGGCCCGCGAGCGCATGGAGTAGTACGTCGACCTCGCGACGCCGAGGAGCCCGCGCTGCGCTGATATGGGGTAGCGGCCCTCGTTGGCCGCTATGGCCCTCACTTTCGAGCGTATATCAGCGCCGCTTGTTTTAAGACGTCGACCTCCATCCGGAGCCTGCGGTTCTCGCGCTCGAGCTCCAGGATCCGGTTCTGCTCGGGCGTGCGGTTGTCCGCGGCGCGCGGCGAGCCGGTCGCGTTTATCGACTTGATCCACCTCTCCACGGTGCTCTTGCCGAGGTCGTACTCGTCCATGATCTCGCGCTTGGGCTTGCCGGCGTTGTAGAGGTCGACTATCTGCCTCTTGAACTCGTCGGTGAAATGCCTCGGGTGCCTGGGGTCCCTCATATACGGCCCTCCCGTCTCCTGCGCCCCTCCCGGAACTGTCCACATCAGTGTAGCCAATCCA
>NZ_JBNPLJ010000045.1:0-737 GCF_050313415.1 Collinsella sp. SGI.184
ACCGCCGTTTTTTCGCTTCCGCGGCGCGGGCCGCCATCCGCCCAACGGCCATCCTGCCGGCACCAGGCCCATTATCGGGACCAATCGCGCCCCCGCCCGCCCGGCGATCTCAAAACCATGCCGGTTTACGGGGCCAGGCCGGGAACCCTCGGGCATGCCGTAATCTGTAAAATCAAAACCGCAGGTAGACGAGTTGCGAATTTCGTGAAATGCAGGGTATGGACGGCCGGTCCGGGTCCAGCCCCGTAATCCGGCATGGTTTTGAAATGGCACCAGTTCGCCGATGGTTAACTCTATTTGCAGTCTTGGGATAATGGCTTGAACAATTCCCATCCAGTGATATTTCTTGTGATGCATCTTGATTGTCAGGGAATACCGGGTGTTAAAAACATGGCTTGATCGTGCGTTGTGCGACATGCTTGTGCATGGTAGTATTTCAAATCGTGATTTAACCCGATGGGAAATGAATTTCCATTGTTGAAATTATTATCACAGTACATAAGGGCTCTTGGCGCAACGGTTAGCGCAGGGGACTCATAATCCCTGGGTTCTGGGTTCGAATCCCGGAGGGCCCACCAGAGTATTTCGAGGCCGGGCAACACGCCTGGCCTCTTTACATTGCGTTGACGCCTTATTTTGGCCTGCAATGGCGTAGGGCGTTAATTTCATTCATATTTGCAATTTAGGATGGATTTACTTCAACAGCCACTAAGTAAAGATAAACTGTAGGACGATTG
>NZ_JBNPLJ010000046.1:0-616 GCF_050313415.1 Collinsella sp. SGI.184
TGAACTGCACCCCAAAACTTGGACGGCTTAAATAAGAACTACGCCGCAAGGGACTGTCTCCGGAACTCCTCCGGGGTCAGTCCCTTCAGTTTAACCTGGCGCCTCCTCGTGTTCCAATGGACCACGAAGTCGTCGAGGTCCGCCTTGAAGGACTCGAAGTCCGGCCACGTCCTTCCGCGGAAGAACTCGTCCTTGATGTGGCCGAACACCTGCTCCGTCGCGCCGTTGTCGATGCAGTTGCCCTTCCGGGACATGCTCTGCACCACGCCGGCCTCCTCCAACCGTCTGCACCAACCGGCCTGCTGGTACTGCCAGCCCATGTCCGAGTGCAGGATCGGCCTGGAGCCCTTGGGCTTCTTGGACACGAGCTGGTCGAGCAGCTCGTGCTGCTGAGCCATGTTGGGGTGCAGCGACGTGGACCAGGCGACGATCTCCTTGCTGCCGAAGTCGTAGACCGGCGCGAAGTAGGCCTTGCCCCAGGGCTGTTTGAACTCGGTGACGTCGGTGCCCATCTTTTCCCACGGCCCGTCGGCGGCGAAGTCGCGCCCGATGACGTTCTCGAAGGTCTTTCCGACCTTGCCCCTGTACGAGTTGTACCTGTGGTAGTCGGTCTCGC
>NZ_JBNPLJ010000047.1:0-518 GCF_050313415.1 Collinsella sp. SGI.184
CCTTGGTCTGCGGCGAGCGCGGCGCGCAGAGCCTGAGCTCGAAGCCGGCCTCCCGCGCGAACCGCCACGCCCTCTCCTGCCTGGTCCTCCTGCGGCCAGAGACGGTCACCAGGCACGACATGTTGTCCGTGATGCACTCCTCCGGGACGCCGCCGAGGCGGGTGAAGGTGGCGAGCAGGCAGGACAGCAGGTCGTCGAGCGTGCGGCTCCTGACCGGTATGAAGCGGTGCTTCCGGGAGTAGCCGAGCGTCGCGGTGAACACGCTGAACTCGAAGACCTCGCCCTCCGAGTCGACGAGCCTCATGCCCTCCTTCCAGTCGAACTGCAGCTGCCTGCCCGGGGGCGTCTCGAACCGCGGGTGCGGCTCGCGGCCGCCCGCGCCCCCGAAGGGCACGTCGCGGGCCCGGCACCAGGCGGTGAAGGCGCCGTACCCGGGCAGCCCCTCCCCGCGGCCCTCGCGCAGGAACGCGTAGACGGCCATCTTGGTCATCCCGGGCAGCTGGGCCTTCGAGCGGATC
>NZ_JBNPLJ010000048.1:0-447 GCF_050313415.1 Collinsella sp. SGI.184
GCCTCGCCCTCTGGCCGTCGGTGAGGTCCTCGGGGTTCTTCACGAGCGCGTAGCGGCTGCCCTTGATGGAGGCCGCCTCCTCCTCGAGCGCCCTGACCTCCTCGGGCGGCAGCTCGCCTTTGGCAGGCCTGCCGCGCTTGCCCTCGGGCCTGGGCCTGGCGGCCCTGGCGGCGGCCCTGGCGGCGTTCCACTCCTCGCAGCGCACGGCGTCGAGCGCGTCGTTCATCCACTGGACCACGTGGAAGGGGTCCATGACCCACCTCGCGTTGGGGCAGCGGCGCTTGACCAGCTGCCTTATGTTAGCGTCAATCTATTTTTCACCAGTTTCGCTAAACAGGCGCACCGTTCGCGCAAAGGCGGTTTCACCGGTTGCGCTAACGTTTTTTCACCGATTCCGGTCACGGCTTGACGGGCCCGTCCCTCGGCAGGTCCTTCAGCCTGTAGGAT
>NZ_JBNPLJ010000049.1:0-434 GCF_050313415.1 Collinsella sp. SGI.184
GGCGGATCCCGCAGCTGATGCCCATCTCGCGCATCATCTTCAGCACGGTCTTGTAGGCTATGCGCACGCCCTGCTCGGCGCGCAGGCACATGGCGATCTGCCTGTGGCCGCACCCGTTGGCCGTGCGCGAGAATATCTCGGCGGCGGCCTCCCAGAGCTCGGGCCTGGTGGGAGCCTTCGGGTGCGACAGCGCGTAGTAGTAGCTCGACCTCGCCAGGCCGGCGCACTCCAGCAGGCACCCCAGCCCGTACCCCTCTTCGCGCAGGGCGCTCACGGCCTCGACCTTCGCCCTGGTCAGAGTCCGTCCCTCTCGACCAGGGCACGCAATTTTTTTAGGTAGGCCACCTCGGTCTCGAGCCTTCGGCAGCGCTCCTCGAGCTCCTGCTCGCGCGTGCGCGGCCTCGCCTTGGAACCGCTCGGCCGGCCCTTGGGCC
>NZ_JBNPLJ010000050.1:0-405 GCF_050313415.1 Collinsella sp. SGI.184
ACCTGAGCCCCTCCGGGGCGGTGGTGAGCAGCGACCTCGCGGTGTTGATCGCCGAGGTGCGCGCCTTCACCGCCCCGGAGCGCGCCGCGAGCATGCAGCGCACCCCGTCGACCCACCCGTCCTGGCTCTTGGGGGTCCCGAGCTTCGAGCCGGACATCGCCGCGCGGGCGGCCCTCTCCGCGTCCGCCTCGTCGCACTTGCCCTGCCCCGGGCGCCTCCTCTGCATCCTCGCCGGGGAGAGCGCCTCGCGCACGGGCATCCCCAGCGACGCGAGGTGCCTGGTGAGGCCCGCCCCGTAGGACGACGTCCCCTCCATCGCGACGCAGGCCGGCTCCCCGGCCGCCGCGATCGCCCCGGCGAGCGCCTCGTAGCCCGCCGCGTCGGCGGGGAACTGCCGGGACAGGA
>NZ_JBNPLJ010000051.1:0-397 GCF_050313415.1 Collinsella sp. SGI.184
TGGGCCTGAGCGCCTCGGCGCCGCCCTCGCGGTAGAGCGCGCACCATCTCTTGAGCGGCGCCAGGGACATGACCCCGAACGCCTCCATGGCGTCCCGCTTGCTCATGCCGCCGTCGACCACGGCCGAGGCGGCGGCGACCTTCTGCTCGTATGTGTACCTGGTCTGCTTGCCGTCCATGGATAGCAGCACCTCGCTTCCGAACGACCGGTATACGTAGAGCCATTGTCTCACGGTGTCGCGCGGGACCGACAGCGCCTTCGCCGCCGACTCGGAGCCGTGGCCTCGCTCGAAGAGCCCGATCGCCGCCTTCCTGGCCTCGATGTCGTGCTTCACCCTCAAGTCGACACGCATAAAAAGCCTCCCATTTCTCATGTCCAAGAAATGGGAGGCAGTTCA
>NZ_JBNPLJ010000052.1:0-389 GCF_050313415.1 Collinsella sp. SGI.184
ACGCTCCTATTTGGCAAGGCCTTTTTTAGAATCCATTTTTCGCTCCGCCTCGAAGGCCTGCCTGTCCCAATCGAGCGGAAGTCCGGCCTCGACCCATGCCTCGTAGGCCCTCCTTATGGGCTTGAGCTCCCTTTGGCCCCTCTCCAGCATCGAGATGCACCTCTCGCTGGTTCCCAATATGGTCGCCGCCCTCACCTGGCTGACCTTCGCCGCGCGCCTGGCCGCCACGAGCTCCGAGGCGTCCTCGGGTCTCCTGACCTCGTGCGGGTGCATCAGCGCCCGGTACGCCTCCCTGGCCACGTAGCGCTTGAGGCACCTCATGACCTCCCTGTCGCTCTTTCCCCGCCCCCTGGCCCTCTCGGCGTACTCGGCGGTCTCGGGGTCGCGCA
>NZ_JBNPLJ010000053.1:0-292 GCF_050313415.1 Collinsella sp. SGI.184
CGAACTTGAAGCCTCCGTCAACGGGGGCTTTTCTTTTTTGGAAGCCATGCATGGATTCGAACCTCGGTCGAGGCGCGAGCAGCATAATCGCCACATCGTAAAATTTTTTCAAATTGTCGCTTGACCCGTCGGGGCCTCGCGTGCATAATAATCCGTGCGTTGCGGCGTTACCTCAGCTGGATAGAGGGTCTGACTACGAATCAGAACGTCATAGGTTCGAATCCTATACGCCGCACCAATTGACTTTAAAGCTCCCGGCAACGGGGGCTTTTCTTTTTTGGAAGCCATGCAT
>NZ_JBNPLJ010000054.1:0-274 GCF_050313415.1 Collinsella sp. SGI.184
CCCTCCCGCCAGTACTTGGCGACCGTGTGCCGGTCCATGCCGTGCCTCCTCGCGATCTCGCTGAAGTTCGGCTTCGCGCCGGACCCCCTGTAGACGTTCAGCTCTCCCATTACGTTTCGCTCCATATCTCGCTCCTCCCGGGTCGGATACCCGATCGGAGCATAGTTCCGTTAGCGCAGTTGGTGAAAGTGCGTTAGCGGGGTCGGCGAAAGCGCGTTAGCGCATTCGGCGAGATACGTTTGCGAAAGTGGTCATTTTTAGATTAGCGCTAACA
>NZ_JBNPLJ010000055.1:0-234 GCF_050313415.1 Collinsella sp. SGI.184
GTCAGGGCGGGGCGCGAGGTCAGGTTCGTGGACTGCGCCCGGCTCGTCGAGGACCTGGAGGACGCCTCGTCGCGCGGCATCCTCAAGAAGAGGCTCAGGTACTACGCCCACTCGAGGCTGCTGATCATCGACGAGCTCGGCTACCTCGACGTCGGCAGCGCGGGCGCGGACCTGCTGTTCCAGCTGATATCGACGCGCTACGAGCGGCGCTCGACGATCATCACCACCAACGTG
>NZ_JBNPLJ010000056.1:0-212 GCF_050313415.1 Collinsella sp. SGI.184
CTTCTTCTCCTCGAGGGTGAAGCTCTCGGGCGAGATGTCCACGAGCTCCGCCATGAAGTAGGCGTGGTCCTCGGTGTCCTCGAGTGCCTTCCAGTCGGTCATGCCTGTGCTCCAATTCTCTCATGTAGTGAGTTTTCCCCTTATCTGGGGTGGTACGAATTACGGTACGAATAAACCCGCCCGGAGCGTTTCACGCCGTTGCGAAGTGTTAT
>NZ_JBNPLJ010000057.1:0-201 GCF_050313415.1 Collinsella sp. SGI.184
GGCCCTTGGCCGACAGCGACCTCTCAATGCCGAAGGCCTCGAGCATCGGGTCGATCTCGGCGTCGTCGAGCTCGCTGCCGCGGTCCGTGTGGAAGGCCTCGATGTCCGAGATGGGGAAGGAGGGCGTCGCGAACGCCGGCTTGACCAGCCGGGCGTCCTTCCTGGGCCCGGCGGAGTGGCCGACGATCTCCCTGTTGCAGG
>NZ_JBNPLJ010000058.1:0-201 GCF_050313415.1 Collinsella sp. SGI.184
TCTACAACAGGGAGATCGTCGGCCACTCCGCCGGGCCCAGGAAGGACGCCCGGCTGGTCAAGTCGGCGTTCGCGACGCTCTCCTTCCCCATCTCGGACATCGAGGTCTTCCACACGGACCGCGGCAGCGAGTTCGACAACGCCGAGATCGACCTGATGCTCGAGGCCTTCGGCATTGAGAGGTCGCTGTCGGCCAAGGGCT